>DASURT010000066.1:0-2966 GCA_036375515.1 Sphingomicrobium sp. | reverse complement strand
CTGGTCCGGTAGTACTTCGGCCATCACCTCATCGATCCCCACGCGCCGGCCGACGGCTTCGGCGGTCCGGCGATTGTCGCCGGTCATCATCACGATCCGGATGCCATCGCGGTGAAGCTCGGCGATCGCCTCGGCCGCGCTCTCCTTTATCGGGTCGGCCACGACGATGATTCCCGCGAGCTTTCCGCCGATTACGACGAACATGACGCCCTGCCCTTCCGCGCGATGCTCGTCCGCTTTCTCCTCGAGGGGCGCGGGATCGATGCCCAGATCGCGCATGAGCGCGACGTTGCCCAACGCGACCTTTCGGCCGTCCACGATGCCGGTGACTCCCTTGCCCGTATGCGATTGGAAGTCGCCGCTCGGCGGGAGATCGATCCCGCGCTCCCCGGCGCCTTCGACGATCGCCTCCGCGAGCGGATGCTCGCTGCCGCGCTCCAAAGCGGCCGCAAGCCGCAGCACCTCCGCTTCGTTAAAGCCGTTGGTGGTCTCGACGGCGATCAGTTTGGGCTTGCCGAGTGTCAGCGTGCCGGTCTTGTCGACCACCAGCGTGTCGATCTTCTCCATCAGCTCGAGCGCCTCGGCGTTCTTGATCAACACGCCCGCCGACGCTCCCCGTCCGGTGCCGACCATGATCGACATCGGGGTCGCGAGCCCCAGCGCGCACGGGCAGGCGATGATCAAAACCGCGATGGCATTGACGATCGCGTGGCTGAGCGGAGGCGGCGGCCCGAATAGGCTCCAGGTGACGAAGGCGATCAGCGAGACGAGGACGACCGAAGGGACGAACCAGGCCGAAACCTTGTCCGCCAGCTTCTGGATCGGCGCTCGGGAGCGTTGCGCCGCGGCGACCATGCGCACGATCTGCGACAGCATGGTGTCGCGGCCGACCCGCTCGGCCCGCATGAGCAGGGAGCCCGTACCGTTGACCGTCGCGCCGGTGACCTTGTCGCCCGCCGTCTTTTCGACCGGAACCGGCTCTCCGCTGATCATCGATTCATCGACCGAGCTGCGACCTTCGACCACCGAGCCGTCGACCGGCACTTTCTCGCCCGGACGGATGCGCAGCAGGTCGCCGACATGGACGTGCTCTAGGGGTATATCCTCTTCCCTGCCGTCCTTGACCCGGCGGGCGGTCTTGGGTGCGAGCCCGAGCAATGCACGGATCGCCTTGCCGGTCGCCGAGCGCGCGCGAAGCTCCAGCACTTGGCCGAGGAGGACGAGGGTCGTGATGACCGCCGCGGCCTCGAAATAGACCGGAACAAGCCCGCCCATCGTCCGCAGCGAGCTGGGGAATAGCCCCGGAGCGAGCGTCGCGACCAGGCTGTAGCCGTAAGCCACCCCGACCCCCATGCCGATCAGGGTGAACATGTTGAGGTTGCGGGTCTTGAGTGACGCCCACATGCGCTCGAAGAAGGGCCAGCCGCCCCACAAGACGACCGGCGTAGCGAGTGCGAGCTGAACCCACGCGGATGCCCGCATCGACAGCGGCTCCCAGCCGAACAGCTCGGCTCCCATCGCGAGCACGACCAAAGGCAATGTGAACGCGGCGCTGATCCAGAAGCGCCGGCTCATGTCGATCAGCTCGGGGTTTGGCCCTTCCTCCGCGGTCGGCTCTAGCGGCTCCAGCGCCATCCCGCAGATCGGGCACTGGCCCGGCCCGTTGCGTCGGATCTGCGGGTGCATCGGGCAGGTCCAGATCGTGTCGGGCGGAACGTCGTCGTGATCGCGCGGGGCCGCGCCATGAGGGCGATGATTATGGTCATGGCACGGTTCCTCGTCGGACACTTCGGACTCTCCTGGCATGGTCATAGAAGCGAATATGGGGTCCGTACCATGCTACGGAGTCAAGTGGACTATTGCGAGTGGCGCCCGCTACCGTTCCAGTCGTGCCAGCGCATTGTAGAGAATCGCGATCAGCGCACCCGCGATCAAACCGAAGGCCAATGCCCAGATCAGGCCCTGTATGAGCGCCGCCGCCGACGAAATGTCTGCGCTCGTGAAAAGTTGCAGGTACATGTGTGAAGCCGGGCCGATTGGCAGGATGAGCGCACCCAACCAGCACAGTACGTAAAAGATTGCCGCCGCGAGCGCCCCCGTAATCGCCAGCCGAAGCACGCCAACGTTGTGAGCGATGCCGTTTGTCATCGGAGCCTCCTTCGTAGAGAGGACGGCTAGCATCGTAAGGATTTGGGACCCTTGACCCAAGTCAAATGACCACGGGATCAGTCCTTCTCCCGCTCGCTGAGGTAACGCATCAGCTCGGCGAGCGTCGATTCCATCTGGTCCTGCATCTGGCTGACCAGCTCGTTCTCGCGCATCCCGACATGATCGAGCGGCTTGGAATAGCTGTCGGAAAAGGACTGCAGGTCCGAGCGGTCGAACACACCCTTGGCGACCAGCTTGGCGAGGATCACCAGGAGCCCGTTGGTGTTGGCGATGGTCCCGGCGACCAAGGCCTCGTCCACCATCGACAGTTTCTTGTCGCTGTCGGCCTGCTCGTCGACGGGAATCATCGCCCGCCAATCTGGGCGGGTGAGGCGAATTGGGCAAGCCTCGACCAGGTCTGGGCCTTGGTCGCGAACGGCACCGTGTTCGCCGCACTCGAGGACGGCAGGTCGATGAGGGTCACGTTCGGCGGCGGCTCGCCGATCAGCTTGCGGCCCGCCACCGCGGCGGTCGTACCGTTGAAGGCGATCGCCCGGAGGTCCGGATAGTCGCGGAGCAGATGCTCGATCTGGTTGTGCTCGGCGAGCCGAATTCCCTGATCGAGGCTGCCGCGGCGGCTGGCGGAGGCGATCACGTCCCACAGGCCGATCCGGTGTCCGGCGAGCCGCTCGAGCCGCTCCTCATAGGCGAGCGGGTACAGCTCTTCGCCGATCGCGTGGCCGACGAGTCGCCAGAACTGGTTGGTCGGGTGCGCATAATAGCGCCTCGCGGCGAGCGAGGCGTCGCCGGGCAGGCTC
>DASURT010000065.1:0-10372 GCA_036375515.1 Sphingomicrobium sp. | reverse complement strand
GAATTCACGCGCCGCGCTTTCGAGAACGGCCGGATCGACCTGACCGAGGCCGAGGGGCTGGCCGATCTGATCGAGGCGGAGACCGAAACGCAGCGCAAGGCCGCACTGCTGATCGCCGAAGGCGGCCTGAGGAAGACAATCGAGTGCTGGCAGGAGCGGGTTCTGGGGCTTTCGGCGATGGCGGAACGAGCAATCGACTATGCCGAGGAGGAGGAAACCGACGGCGATCCCGCGCTCGTTCACGATTGCGGCGCATTAGCAACAGAATTGAGGGAATGGCTCGGGCGACCGCGGGCCGAGCCGTTGAAGGACGGCGTCAGGATCGTCGTCGCCGGCCCTCCAAATGTAGGAAAATCAAGTCTTCTCAACGCGATAGTTGGGCAGGATCGAGCGATCGTCACCGACGTCCCAGGGACCACGCGCGATCTTATCGAGGTCCCGCTCGCGCTCGACGGAATTCCAATTCTGCTGACCGACACGGCCGGATTGCGCGAAACGGCCGACCAGGTGGAGGCGATTGGAGTGTCGCGCGCTCAGGCGCTGGTTGATTCCGCGGACGTGCTGCTGTGGCTCGGGACGCCGGATGACGCGCCCGATCACCCGAGGCTCGTCCGGGTCCATTCGAAGGCCGATCTTCCGGGCCGCCGCGCGCCTCCTGCGGGCAGCCTCGCCGTGTCCGCGAGGACAGGCATGGGCCTGGGCGCGCTTTCCGAGAAGATCGCGGAGCTCGCGAAGACATTGCTTCCGGCAGGGGATGCGATCGCGCTCAATCGGCGACAGGCGGAGCATGTCGAGGAGGCCGCCCGGGCTCTTGAAGGTGCGTCGGCCGCGACGGACCTGGTGCTGGTTGCGGAGGAGCTGCGCCAGGCGCGGCTGGCGTTCGATCGCCTGACGGGACGGGCCGGGGTCGAGGATGTGCTCGACGCGCTGTTCTCTAGATTCTGTCTGGGGAAGTGACACCCTTGCTCTTCTGCCCCCGGACAGCTGTGGGTGGCTGTTCCACGTGAAACATCGGCGCGCACTCGCAAACGTCGGGATGATCCACTAAGTCGCGCGCGATGTATGACGTCCTGGTGATCGGTGCCGGCCATGCCGGATGCGAGGGTGCGGCCGCGGCTGCCAGGCGCGGCGCGCGCGTCGGCCTCCTCACGTTCCGTGCAGAGGATGCGGGCCAGATGTCGTGCAATCCGTCGATCGGCGGGGTCGGGAAGGGCCATCTGGTGCGCGAGCTCGACGTGTTCGACGGGCTGATGGCGAGGGCTGCCGACCGCGCGGCCATCCACCGCCGGATGCTCAACCAGAGCAAGGGTCCGGCGGTGTGGGGCCCGCGGGTCCAGGCCGACCGAGCGCTGTACCGCGCCGCGATCGGCGGGTTGCTGCGCGAGAACGGGGTCGAGATCGTGACCGCCGAGGCGCTGGGCCTGATCGTTCGGGGCGGGCACGTCGCGGGCATCGAGACGAGCGCCGGCCTGCTCGCGTGCCGCGCCGCGGTGATCGCGACGGGGACCTTCCTCGATGCACGCATGTTTGTGGGGGAGCAGGTAGTCGAAGGCGGCCGGCGAGGGGAGCGGGCGTCGCTCGCCCTGGCCGAGCAGATCAGGGCTATCGGTCTGGGCCAGGGCCGGCTCAAGACCGGAACGCCGCCGCGTCTCGATGGGCGGACGATCGATTGGGCACGGCTGGAGGAGCAGCCGAGCGACGCCGTGCGGTGGACGATGTCGGCCGTCGATGACAAGGTTCGACAGCCGCAGCTCCATTGCGCCATCACGCGCACCAACGAGCGGACGCACGACGTCATCCGTTCGAACTTCGAGCGCTCGCCATTGTTCGCCGGGGCGATCGAGGGCCGGGGGCCGCGTTACTGCCCGTCGATCGAGGACAAGGTGAAGCGCTTTTCGCAACGCGATGGCCACCAGATCTTCCTTGAGCCGGAGGGGCTTCGCGATCCTCTCGTCTATCCCAACGGGATCTCGACCTCGCTTCCGGCGCAGGTCCAGGCCGAGTTCGTCCGCAGCATCGTGGGGCTTGAGCGCGCGAGGGTCGTCCGGCCGGGCTATGCCGTGGAATATGAATTCGTCGACCCGCGCCGGCTCAATGCGACGCTCGAGGTGCGCGAACTGCCGGGATTGTTCCTGGCCGGTCAGATCAACGGCACGACCGGATATGAGGAGGCGGCGGCGCAGGGCCTGGCTGCGGGGCTCAACGCGGCCGCGTGCGCGCTTGAAGCGGAGCCGGTCCGGTTCGACCGCCGCACCAGCTATGTCGGCGTCATGATCGACGACCTCACTCTCCAGGGCGTCAGCGAGCCGTACCGGATGATGACCGCGCGCGCGGAGTACCGGCTGTCGCTTCGCGCCGACAATGCGACGACCCGGCTGGGCGAGGCGGCGCTCGCCGCCAACGCCGTCTCCGAGCGCCGGCGCCGCCAGATCGGGGAGCATTTCGAGCGCCGCGCCGAGGCGGCGTGGGCCGAAACCGGCGAGGGCAGGGCGGACGCGCTGTATGCGCCCTATATCGAGCGCCAGCAGCGCGAGTGGGAGGCGGTGCGGCGCGACTCCCGGATCTGGATCCCGCCCGAACTCGATTATGCCGCGATCCCCGGTCTCTCCAACGAAATGGTCGAACGTCTGAACTCGGCGCGTCCGGAGACTCTGGACCAGGCTTCACGCATTCATGGCGTCACTCCGGCGGCGCTCTCCGCACTCTACGTTGCGGCGAGTCGCCGCGCTGCGGCGTGATCCGCGAACTCGAACGGGTCGCCCAACGTCCCGTTTCACGTGAAACATTCGAACGGCTCGAAACCTATGTTGAGCGGTTGAAGGCCGAGGCCCGCGAGCAGAACCTCATCTCCGCTTCGACGCTCGACCGGATCTGGGAGCGCCACATCCTCGACTCGGCACAGCTCGTGCGCTTCGAGCCGCGGCGCGGCGCGTCCTGGGCCGATATCGGCTCCGGCCCGGGCCTGCCCGGAATCGTGATCGCATGCCTGGTCGAGGGACCGGTGACGCTCATCGAGCCGCGCCGGCTCCGCGCGGAGTTCCTGGCCGAAACCATTCAGTCGCTCGGGCTGAACGCCACCCTCGAGCCGACGAAAGTCGAAAAAGTCAGCGGCCGATTCGATGTGATCACGGCGCGAGCGGTGGCTCCGCTCTCGCGTCTCCTCGAAATATCCCAGCATCTGTCCACAAGAAAAACCGTTTGGGCGCTTCCCAAGGGCCGTGGAGCCCAAAGTGAACTGGCCGAAGCGCGGCGCGCATGGCAAGGTGAGTTTCACGTGGAACGCAGTGTCACCGACGCCGAATCCCGGATCGTCGTCGGGACAGGGGTGAGGGCGAAACGATGATCCGCATAGCGGTTGCGAACCAGAAGGGCGGGGTCGGCAAGACGACGACCGCGATCAATCTCGCGACCGCGCTTGCCGCGATCGGGTCCCGGGTGCTGCTGATCGACCTCGATCCGCAGGGCAATGCCTCGACGGGGCTTGGGATCGGAGCCTCGAAGCGCGAGCGGTCGAGCTATGACGTGCTCATCGGCAGCGCATCGATCGCCGAGGCGACGATGGAAACCCGCGTCCCCCGGCTGGACCTGCTGCCGGCAACGGTCGATCTGTCGGGCGCCGAGATCGAAATGGTCGGCCTGGACGACCGCGCGCACCGTCTGGACCAGGCGCTCTCCGCGGCGCCGCACGGGCGGTGGGACATCTGCCTGATCGATTGCCCGCCTTCACTCGGGCTGCTCACGGTCAATGCGTTGGTGGGGGCGCGACATCTGTTGATCCCACTGCAGTGCGAGTTCTTTGCACTCGAGGGCCTCAGCCAGCTTCTACAAACGGTCGAGCGACTCCGCGTCACCTTCAATCCGGAGCTGTCGATCCTCGGCGTGGCCCTGACCATGTTCGATCGGCGCAACAATCTGTCTTCCGCGGTATCCGACGACGTTCGCGCCTGTCTCGGAGCGACGGTCTTCGAGACGGTCGTGCCGCGCAATGTCCGCCTCTCCGAAGCGCCGAGCCATGGATTGCCGGCGCTGATCTACGATCTGCGCTGCCCGGGCTCGGAAGCCTATATTCGACTGGCGCGCGAGCTGATCGCCCGGCTCCCGCAACTGGCGGAAGCGGCCTGATGAGCGAGCGTCCGGCCAAGGGGCTCGGGATGGGATTGCAGGCGCTGCTCGGCGAAGCGGCGCGGCCGGTGGCCGATGCTTCGCAGCCCTCGCGCGGTGTGCGCGAGATCGAAATCGCGCGAATCACGCCCAACCCGAACCAGCCGCGGATGCAATTCGGCGAGGATTCGATCGATGAGCTCGCACAGTCGATCGCGGAGCGCGGGGTCCTGCAGCCGATCCTGCTCCGTCCGGTGGATGACGGATTCCAGATCATCGCCGGCGAACGGCGCTGGCGCGCGGCCCAGCGCGCGCGCCTGCACACCATCCCCGCGATCGTGCGCGACATCGACGAATCGGCCACGGCGGAGCTCGCGCTGATCGAGAATATCCAGCGCGAGGATCTGAACGCGATCGAGGAGGCCGAGGGATACAAGCAGCTGATCGATCGCCATGGCCACAGCCAGGAGGTCGTAGGACGGATCGTCCACAAGTCGCGCAGCCACGTTACTAACCTTTTGAGATTGCTCGATCTTCCCGAGTTCGTTCGCCAATCGCTATTGAGTGGCGATATCAGCATGGGCCATGCCCGGGCCGTCGCGGCGGCTCCGGACCCCGAGTCGCTGACCAGGGACATCATCGCGAAGGGCTTGTCGGTCCGGCAGGCGGAGGCCCGCGCCAGGCGGGCCAAGGAGGGCCCCCGCGAACTGGTGCTCAACAAGGATCGGGTGGTCGACCCGGACCTCGCGGCACTCGAGCGGCAGCTCGGCGACATGCTCGGCCTGAAAGTGCAGGTCGCGCACAAGGGGCAGGGGGGCACGGTGACCTTGCATTACTCGAGCCTCGACCAGCTCGACCTGGTCTGTCAGCGCCTGTCCGGAGAGCCGATCTAGACTGAGCGGCGGCTGCGCGCGGCGCGGGCGATCGACAGCAGTTCCTCGCCCAGCGCCTCCTGTTCGGGGACCGGACTGAGCATCAGCGCCCGTTCGAGCCTGCCGGCGCGGTCCGCGACCGTCGCCAGGCCCTTGGCATCCCAAGTCCTGAGAAGCCTTTCCACGAACGGTTTTTCCTTCCAGAACAACGACCTGCCGAGCGACGCCATGACGGCATCCGGCTTTTCGCCTCGCTCGATCCGGGCGCGCGCCGGGGCGAGCATGAGCAATCGCCGCTGAAGCGCCCTGACCACCGGAATGGCTTCCGTCGCGTGCGGGACTCGCGCCAGCTCGTCGGCCAGTTCGCCAAGTTCGCCGGCGAGCGCCAGATCGGCGAGGCGCCGGACATCGCCCTCCGCGAGCGCCGCGCCCACGGCCTCGAGGGCCTCCCCGTCGAGCTCCTTCGGGCTCTGGGGTGACGCGTCCACGTAGAGCGCCAGCTTCTGGAGCTCCTGGCTGACCAGCGCCTGGTCGTTGGCGCAGCTGTCCGCGATTCGCGCCGCCAGCGGCAAAGCGATCTTGAGACCAAAACGCCGGCCGATCTCGACTGCCATCCGCTCGGCGTCCGCCCCTTCGGGCGCGTAGGACGCGAACGCGAGCGCCAGCGGCGACCCCTCTGCCATTTTCAGGAGCGGAGAGCTCTTGGTCAGCGATCCGGCGATCGCGACGACCCGGCTCTCGGGCGCGGGGCCATCGAGCAGGGCCTGAACCCCGTCTTCAATGTCCTTGGTCGCGGGCTCGATCCAGATCGCGCGCGGGCCGCCGAACAGGCTCATGGCTCCGGCCTCGTCGGCGAGCGAGGCGGGATCCGTCTTCACCGCGCCGGCGGTGACGAGGAACCGCGTCGCGCCAAGCGCCTCGAGCAGCCGGGCGCCAAGCGCGCGCGACTGTGCTTCGTCGGGCCCGTGGAACAGATAGAAGCGAACGTCCGGGTTGGGCTGGTCGACCGCCCGGGCGATCCCCTGCTTGCTTGCCTTCACTTCGAAGCGCCGGTGCGGGCGGCGAAGATCCCGACGCGCCCGACGATCTGGTCAGCCACCACGTCGGCCAAGTTCTCCAGCGCCGTCTGCTCCGCGGCGACCGTCGCATAGTCGGAGCTGACGATGTCGACGCCGGCATCGGAGCCCGCGGTCGCATCGAGCACGACCTCGCCGTTCGCGAGGTTGACCAGCTGGTAGCGCGCGCGGAGCGTCCGGCGCTCGCGCGTCGCCGCCTGATCGGAGCGAATTCCGAAGGCCGTGATATCGTCGTCCAGGGTCACGTCGAGCCGATAGGCCGCCTGTCCCTCGCCCGACGCGCCGAGTCGGTCGATCAGCTTGTTGCGGACCAGCCACCCCGCCTGGCCCGCGATCGGCGCGACCTCGACCGAACTCAGCGCCGCGGCGACCGAGCTTCCCGAGCCGCCCCCGTAAAGCGGACGCAGCCCGCATGCGGAAAGAAGCAAGGCCGCGATAAGGAGCATGGCGCGCATCAGGCGACGATATTCACCAGTCGGTCGGGAACGACAATCACTTTGCGTGGAGCCGCGCCGTTCAATTGCCGCTGGACCTTGTCGGACGCGAGGGCGAGCGCTTCGGCGGCGGCCCGATCCAGGCCGCGCGGCGCAACCAGAGTATCGCGAAGCTTGCCGTTGACCTGGACCGCAAGGGTGACCTGATCGTCGACGAGAAGCGCGGGGTCGAACTCCGGCCATGCCGCATCGGCCACCAGGCCGTCGGCACCGAGCAGCGCCCAGCATTCCTCGGCGATGTGCGGCGCCATCGGCGAAATCAGCCGGATCAAGGTCCGAACGGCGTCGGAACGCGAGCCCGACGGCTTCGCTTTCTCGATCGCGGTCACGAGCTCGTAGAGCTGCGCGACCGCCTTGTTGAACTGAAGCGCTTCGATCGCCTCGCCGACGCCGGCGATCGTCTTGTGCAGCTTGCGCTTGAGCGCCTCCTCCTCGCCGGTGCCCGCGCGCTCCTCGGTGACGAGGCGCCACACGCGCTGGACGAACCGCGACGCGCCCTCGATCCCCGCCTCGGACCATTCGAGGTCGCGCTCGGGCGGGCTGTCGGAGAGCATGAACCAGCGCACGGCGTCCGCGCCATATTTGTCGAGGATCGGCTCGGGATCGACCGTGTTGCGCCTGGATTTCGACATCTTCTCGACTCGCCCGGGGGTCGCCGGATGGCCGCTTTCGATGTGGACCCAGTCGTCGCCGTCGCGCCGAACCTCGTCGGGGCTGAGCCAGCTCCCGTCGCCGGCGCGATAGGTTTCGTGAGTCACCATCCCTTGCGTGAACAGGCCCTTGAACGGCTCCGCCATTCCGATCTTGCCGAGCCGCTGGAGGGCCCGCGTCCAGAAACGGGCGTAGAGGAGGTGCAGGATCGCATGCTCGACCCCGCCGATATATTGGGCGACGGGCAGCCACGCCTCCGCCTCGGCGCGATCGAACGGCTCGCCGGCCGGCTGGCTCGCGAAGCGGATGAAGTACCAGGAGGAATCGACGAACGTGTCGAGCGTGTCGGTTTCGCGCGTCGCTTTCCCCCCGCAGCTCGGGCAATCGACGTGCTTCCAGGCCGGATGGCGGTCGAGCGGATTGCCGGGGCTTTCGAAGTCGATGTCCTCGGGGAGCGCCACTGGCAGCTGGTCCTTCGGCACCGGGACCGCGCCGCATCGCTCGCAATGGATGATCGGGATCGGAGTCCCCCAGTAGCGCTGCCGTGAGACCCCCCAGTCGCGCAGGCGGTACTGAACGGTGCCCTGGCCCCAGCCCGCCTCCTCGGCGCGGCGGATCACGTCGGCAATCGCCTGGCCGGTCGTCAGGCCGTCGAGGAAACGCGAGTTGACCGTGACGCCCGTGATGACGTCGGCCTCGCCGACCACCGGAAGCGAGGCTTCCTCGACGGATGCCGCCACGACGCGCCGGATCGGCAATCGGTATTTGGTCGCGAATTCGAAATCGCGCTGGTCGTGGCCGGGCGAGCCGAAGATCGCGCCGGTGCCGTAATCCATCAACACGAAGTTCGCGATATAGACCGGCAGGCGCAATTCCGGATCGAGCGGGTGGATCGCCTCGACCGCCGTCCGATAGCCCTTTTTTTCGGCCGCCTCGATCTCGGCGAGGCTGGTCCCGCCGCGCTGGCATTCGGCGACGAACTCGGCCGCCTTCGGGTCCGTCCTGGCGACCGCCTGCGCGATCGGATGCCCGGCGGCGATCGCGACGAAGCTTGCGCCGAAGATGGTGTCCGGCCGGGTCGTGAAGACCTCGACGTTCTCGATCGAATCGGCCCGCTCGTCGAGCCGGAAGCGGAACTGGAGCCCCCGGCTCTTGCCGATCCAGTTCTCCTGCATCAGCCGGACCTTGTCGGGCCACTGGTCGAGCGTCTTGAGCCCCTCAAGCAGATCCTCGGCGAAGTCGGTGATTTTCAGGAACCATTGCGCGAGCTTGCGCCGCTCCACCGGAGCGCCCGAGCGCCAGCCCCGGCCGTCGATCACCTGCTCGTTGGCGAGCACGGTCATGTCGACGGGATCCCAATTGACCTCGCTTTCCTTGCGGTACACGAGGCCGGCCTCGAACAGGTCGAGGAACAGCGCCTGCTCCTGCCCGTAATAAGCCGGATCGCAGGTCGCGAATTCCCTCGACCAGTCGAGCGCGAAGCCGATGCGCTTCAATTGCCCGCGCATCGCGCGGATGTTCGCGAGGGTCCAGGTTCCGGGATGGACCTTGCGCTCCATCGCGGCATTTTCCGCCGGCATCCCGAATGCGTCCCAGCCCATCGGATGGAGCACTTCGTGACCCTGCATCCGGCGGTAGCGCGCGATCACGTCGCCCATCGTGTAGTTGCGCACATGCCCCATGTGGATGCGCCCCGACGGATAGGGGAACATCTCAAGCACATAGGTTTTGGGCTTGCCGCTCGTGCTGTCCGCCTGGAAGCAGCCTTGCTCCTCCCACCGCGCCTGCCAGCGGCGGTCGGCCTCGCCCGGGTCGAATCGCCCGTTCATGGCAACAGGCTAACCGGCGACGGAGGCGCGTCGCAGGTCGCGGGCCCTGGTCAGAATGATGTCCTCGAGCTTCTGCACGGTCGCGGCGGTGACCGGCGCGTCCACCCAGGCGCCGTTCTGATAGACCTGGCGCGAGGCGGCGACGCGCAGCGCGTCCGCGCGAAGATCCTGGTCGAGGATCGCGACTGTCAGCTTGACCCGCTCTCCGGGCAGCCTCGGATTGGCATACCAGTCGGTGATGATGACCCCGGACGTGGCGTTCGCCTGGAGCAACGGAGCGAAGGATACGGTGTCGATCGCGGCGCGCCACAGGTAGCTGTTCACGCCGATCGTCGTCACTCGCGACGGCGCGAGCTGGTTCGGCAATGTGCGATTTCTCGTGCAGCCGGGCGCGGCGAGCGCGACGATCATGAGTGCAGCGGCGGTCGTGTGCAGGCGATTCATCAGCGGTCCCTGGGAGGAATTTCGGTCTCGGGGCGTTATAGAAGGTCGAAGTCCTCCCGCAAGCATGTCCCGCTGCTGAACGAAAATGTGTTGAGTCGGCAACAGGGGGGAGATGAATCGACTCCGCTCATGGAACCTACAGCTTCGACCGACTATATCGACTCGTGAACAGGGAGTTCACCGACTTGCCGAAGATCGCGCATCGGAAGGAAGCCAGGCTGGCTGCGGCGCTCGCCGCGGCGGGCCTCGTGCTGACTCCGGCGTTCGCGGCGACAACGGTCAAGAAGCGGCCGCCGGCGGTCTCGCTGAGCTTCGATCCGATTTCCTCCTTCACTCCGGCCAATGCCGACCCGAAGCTCGCCGCGGCGCTCGGTGGACGTGGCCTTTCGCTGACCGATTTCCAATTCACGCCCGCGCCGGCGAAGGGTCGTCCGTCGCAGGTTCGGGTGGCGATCCGGGCGCGCACCAGCATTCCGGGCAGTACCCAGCTCGCGGGTTCGGCGGATCCGTCGGCGCTCAACGCGCTCACTCCGACGAGCTACAACCTCGGAGTCGCCGTGGGCTGGAAGCGGTTCGCCGTTTCGGGTGACGTGGCGAAGGTCACCAACGCCGATCCTGTCCTCGGCGGACGTGAGAGCGCGGTGGTGGGCGTCAGCTATTCGCTGAAGCGATTTACCGGCCGGGTCGCGGTCGGCGCCGAGCGTTCCGACGGCCATGCGCTCCCGGCATTGCGCAGGGGCGACAATTATTCGCTCGATGTCGGCGGGTCTTATGCGCTGTCGAGGCGCATCGCCGTGACCGGCGGCGTCCGGTACAATATCGAGCGTGATCGCCTGTCGACGCTGACCGACGACCGGCGCGACAGCCAGGCCGTGTACGTCGGCACCGCGTTCAAGTTCTAAGCC
>DASURT010000064.1:0-2673 GCA_036375515.1 Sphingomicrobium sp. | reverse complement strand
CTCGCCCTCGCCCTCGCGGTCCCGCCCAAGCGCAGCGCCAGCGCGCTCGGGATTTTCGTCGGCATCCTGATCGTCGTCGCCTATCACAAGGTCAATCAGTACGCCGAAGGAGCCGGGGCGCAGGGCCGCCTCGATCCCGCCCTGGCCTTGTGGATTCCGTTCGCCGTGCTGTGCGTCCTGATCTTCTGGATGTATCACATCCTCGCGCACCGGCCGGGAGGCCAGCCGATCGGCGCCCTCGAATGGTTCTTCGCCAAGACCGCGAAGCGGGTTCGCGGAATGATTCCGCGCAGGGCCGAGACATGATCAACTTCAAATTCTTCCCGTCCCGGCAGATCGCCTGGTACATGGTGCGGCTGTTCCTGACGCGCAGCCTCGCGGTGCTGGTCGCCCTCGTGCTCGTCCTGATGACCCTCGACCTGCTCGGCGAATCCGCGAACATCCTCGCCGTGCCCGGCAACGGCGACGCCGACCTGTGGCATTATGTCGCGCTCCGCATCCCGCTCCTGATCTCGCGCTTCCTGCCCTTCTCGGTCCTGCTCGGCACGCTCATCGCCTTCGTCGGGTTGAACCAGCACAGCGAGGTGGTGGCGATGAAGGCGGCCGGCCTGTCCGCGCACCAGATCCTCGCGCCCCTGATCGTCGCCAGCATCGGCATCGCGCTTGCCCTGTTCGCCTTCAACGAGACGGTGGTGGTCAAGTCGGCGCGGGTCGTCACCGCCTGGTCGGACAACGACTATAAGCCCGTGCCGCCGCAAAGCGGGATCCTCAGCAACGTCTGGCTGCTGGACGGCGAGGATCTGATCCGCGCGGGGATCGTGGCCGGCCGGCCGCCGCGGCTCCATGCCGAGCGGGTCACGATCTACGACCGGGGCGGCGGGATCCTGCAGCGCGTATTGCGGGCCGAGCGCGCGGATCCCGTGGCGGGCGGCCGCTGGCTGCTGAGCGACGTCAGCGTTTACGACGCGAACATGAACATCGTGCGCAAGGTGCCGCGGATGTTCGGGATGGACGGGGTCACGCCCAGCCAGCTCACCCTCGCCAGGGTCGATCCGGAGCAGCTCGACTACTGGACCTTGAAGCGACGCATCGGCGAGCTGGAAGCGGCCGGCCGGCCGACCGACGAGGCGCGAGCCGGCCTCGAGCACAAGATCTCCGGCCCGCTGTCGACGCTGCTGATGCCCTTGCTGGCAGCGGTCGCCGCGTTCGGCCTCGCCCGCTCGGGCCAGGTGCTGATGCGCGCCGTCCTCGGCATGGCCCTCGGCTTCGCTTATTTCGTCGCCGACAATTTCAGCCTGGCGATGGGCAATGCGGGCGCCTACCCGCCGCTGATCGCGGCCTGGGCGCCCTTCCTCCTGTTCCTTCTGATCGGCGAAACGGTGCTGTTCCGGACCGAGGAATAACATTCGGGAATCGCGGCTAGCGGTTGCCCCAGCGACTGAAGCGATAGCGTCCGCGGACCGGTGTCGCCCGATAGGAATGCCCCGACGCGCAGGTCACCTTGTAAACGCCCGGTGCCTCGCCCTCGGCCGCCGCCGCGGAGACCACCTGGCCGCAGGCATAGCCGACCCGGCGGAGCGTGCGCGCAATCGCCGCATTCGAAATGGGCAGGATCGCCGCGACCGGCGGTGCTTCGGCGACGGCTGGCCCGGTCGCGCCGCCCGCGAGTTCGCTTGCCTCGGGGCCGACATTCAGGGGTGGCAGCTCCGCCAGCTGCCGCGCCGACAAGGCGCGCTGCTCCCGGACCGGGACCCGCCGAATCCGGCGGGCGTCAACGCCACGCGAACGCCGCTCGGGCCGCGTTTCCACCACGCGCCACTCCGGAGCGGCCGAGTCATCGATCGCGGGCCGCGGCTTCGCCCGAGGGAGCGCGACCGTCACCGCGCGTTCCGGCGGCCCGGCCTCGGCGACATCGTTGCCCGCGATCGATCCCGCCCAGGCGCCCGCCAGCCCGACCGCGAGGACCGGAACTCCCAGCACGACCGCCGTCCGTTTCCATCTGACCGGCCCGTCCTCGGCCTCCCGCAGGCGCTCGGGCTGGGGCTCGGACTCGGGGCGAGGGATCGCGCGATCCGCCGCGGCGATGACGGGCGCCGTTCGCGGCTCGGCGACCGGTTCCGGCGGACGGAGCGGAGCGGCCGGAGGCTCGGGGAGCGGCGGAGGCGGCGCCGGGCCGTCTGCCCGCGTCGTGCCGGAGACCGCGAACCCGGCGAGGAGGAATTGCGCGGAGCCGCTGAACCGCACCTCCCGCGGCCGCGCGGTCGGGGGCAAGGGCTCGGGCCTCAGGCCGAGCGAATCGTCATAGACCCGGCGCTTGGCGGGATCGCGCAATGTTTCATAGGCGATGCTGAGCCGGGCGAGACCGCCGAACGCGCGCGGGCGATTGATCTCCCGTGCGAAGGCCTGCTCGATCTCCTCGCGGGACGCGGCGGGCTCGAGGCCCAGCGTCTCATAATGGTTGGGGCGCGCCGTGACCGTGCTGACCATGATGCCCCCTTCAAGAACCGCCCGCCGACTCCAAGCGTCGGAAGTTCCGATGCTTTCCTTCGGAAATCCAGATCGGGCCGGCGCGGGAAGGGGGCTGTTCGCCTCCAACGGATTCACCCGCTCCTCGTTAACGGCCGGCCCTCGCCCGTACCGAGATCGCCGGGATCGAAGCTCCGGTTCGGCGGC
>DASURT010000063.1:0-2494 GCA_036375515.1 Sphingomicrobium sp. | reverse complement strand
CCGCCCGCGCTCCGCGAGCAGGAGGTCGAGCGCCTCGGCCTGCGCCCGGGTTCGCGGATAACCGTCGAAGATCGCGCCCTGTTCGCCCGCGACGTCGAGCCGCTCGCCGATAAGGGCGCTGACGATGGCGTCGCTGACCAGCTCGCCCTTTTCCATGACGGCCTTGGCCTTGAGGCCGATCGGCGTTCCCGAGGCGACGGCTTCGCGCAGCATGTCGCCGGTCGACAGCTGGATCATCCCGCGCTCCGCCTCGAGGCGCGCGGCCTGCGTCCCCTTGCCCGCTCCGGGCGGGCCCAAAAGGATGATGTTCATCATGCTTGAGGTGCCCCTCCAGGCCGCCGCTTACCGCCTTCGCGGAGTGGTCTTGAGCTTCGCCTTCTTGATGAGGTCGCCATATTGATGGGCGATGAGGTGACTCTGGATCTGGCTCACCGTGTCCATGGTCACGTTGACGACGATCAGCAGGCTGGTGCCGCCCAGCGCGATGTTCAGCCCCGCCTGCGCCATGAGCGTTTCCGGCAGAAGGCAGATGAACACGAGGTAGGCCGCGCCGACCACCGTGATGCGATTGAGGAGGTAGTCGAAATAATGCTCGGTTGCCTTGCCCGGCCGGATGCCCGGGATGAACCCGCCGTGCCGCTTCAGGTTCTCGGCAGTCTCCTCGCTGTTGAACTGCACCGCCGTGTAGAAGAAGGTGAAGAAGGCGATGCCGACGCCGTAAAGCGCCATGTAGGCGGTCGATCCGTGCTGCAGGAAGGTGCTGATCGTGATCAGCACGTCGCTCGCGCTACCTTCGCTCGGCGTCCGGCTGCCCGCCCACTGCAGCACGGTCAGCGGCATCAGCAGCAGCGACGAGGCGAAGATCGGCGGGATCACGCCGGAGGTGTTGAGCTTGATCGGCAGGTGCGAGCGCTCCTGCTGCATGCCGCGCGCCGTCTGCCGCTTGGGATATTGGATCAGCACCCGCCGCTGGGCGCGTTCCATGAAGCAGATAAACAGGATGAGGCCGACGGCGAGGATGATGATGCCGATGACCAGCACCGGGCTGACCGAACCGGTCCGGCTGCCTTCGAGCAGCTGCGCGATTCCCTGCGGAAGCCGCGCGACGATGCCTGCCATGATGATCAGCGACACGCCGTTGCCGATGCCGCGGCTGGTGATCTGCTCGCCGATCCACATCAGGAACATGGTTCCGCCGACGAGCGCGAGCGTGCCCGAGATTTCGAACAGAAGGCCGGGCGCGACGACCGCCTGGATGCCCTGACGGGCGCCCTGGGTCTCGAGGCCGCGCACCGCGAGATAGCCCTGCACGAGCGTGATCGCGACCGTCAGGTAGCGCGTGTACTGGTTGAGCTTCTTGCGCCCGGTCTCGCCCTCCTTCTTGAGCGCCTTCCACGGCTCGTAGAGGGTCCCGCCAAGCTGAACGACGATGGACGCCGTGATGTACGGCATGACACCCAAAGCGACGATGCTGAAGCGCTCGAGAGCGCCGCCCGAGAAGGTGTTGAAAACGTCGAGGATTCCGCCGCTCTGCGTCTGGTAGAGCTGGTTCATCGCGACCGGATCGATGCCGGGCACCGGAACGAACGAGAGCAACCGGAACAGGACCAGCGCACCGAGCGTGAACCACAGCCTCTTCTTGAGCTCGGTCGCCTTCTGGAAGTTCGCAAAGGTGATGCTGGAGGCGAGTCTTTCGGCTGCGGATGCCATTTGACGTAAGGTTCCTCTAAACTGAGCCGCTCATATAAGCCGCACATTCGTCATTGCGAGGAGCATGGCGACGAAGCAATCTAGAGTGCGTCGCTGGATTGCTTCGCTGCGCTCGCAATGACGATTCAAGCCTCGGCCTTGGCCGCCGCCCTGCGCGAGCCCTTCTTCGCCGCGGCAAGCTCGGCCGGGTCCTTGCGCTCGATCAGCTCGATCGAACCACCGGCCTTCTCGACCGCCTCTCGCGCACCCTTCGACACGCCCGCGACCTCGAACGCGAGCTTGGCCTTCAATTCGCCCTTGCCGAGCAAACGCACGCCGTCCCTGCCGCCGCGAGCGAGCCCGGCGGCCTTCAGCGCGTCATGATCGAGCGTGCCCTTGGCGTCGAGCTTGCCGGCGTCGATCGCCTTCTGGACCGCGCCGACGTTCACCTCGGCATAGTCCCGGGCGAAGATGTTGTTGAAGCCGCGCTTGGGCAGCCGCATGTGGAGGGGCATCTGGCCGCCCTCGAAGCCGTGGATCGACACGCCCGAGCGCGACTTGGCGCCCTTCTGGCCGCGGCCCGCGGTCTTGCCGAGCCCCGAGCCGATTCCGCGGCCGACGCGAACGCGGCTCTGGCGCGCGCCCTTGTTGTCCCTGAGTTCGTTGAGTTTCTTGTCGTTGCACTCGCTTTCGCTTTTGTCGCGCAGTTCCCCGGCGAAGGCCGGGGTCCAGTCCAGAGAAAAAAGTCTGGGCTCCTGCCTTCGCAGGAGCACAGTCCGGTTTAGGCCGCGTCCTCGACGGTCAC
>DASURT010000062.1:0-2953 GCA_036375515.1 Sphingomicrobium sp. | reverse complement strand
AGCGGAGGCACTTCGACCATCGTCCCGGGCCCGGTCAGCAACAGCATGTTGAACTGTGCGAGATCCTCGGGCCAGTCGGCGACGAGCAGGGGCTCCGGGTCGCCGGCGAGATAATGGGCGATCGCGCTCGCCGCATCGGCTCGGCTCAGCCGGGGCGAGACGAGGCTGTCGGGCACGGTGTCGAGATAGGGGACCACGTTGCGTTCGACCCATTCCTCGAGCGGCCCGGTCCAATCGAACGTGAGGTACAGCTCCTCGCCATCGTCCGGCACCAAAGCGAGACTCAGAAGCGCGCCGCCCCAGCCGTTATATTCAGTGTCGAGGAAGTAGCGCACATCCGCGCTGTTAGCGCGGCTGCGCGGCTTGGCAATCGTCGGTGGCAAGCGCTTTGCCCTTGCGGCAGCGCTCGGCCATCTCGCGAGCGAGCCGGCCGCGTTCCTCCTCCTGCTTGCGCAATTCACGGCCGCGCTTCTCGTCGACCTCCGCCTGGCTGGTCGTCGCGGCGTCGACCCCCGCCGAGACGACGTTCACCGGGACCTTCACCACGTCGACCGCGGTATCGGCGACATCGGCGACGATGCAGCCCGACAGAGCGAGCGCGGCCGGACCGAGCAGGAGGATTCGCATGCGCGCATCCTAGAGCGTCATGGCTTCCGCAGCGAGCGCTTCGGCCTGCACCAGGAGCGATTCGTCGGCTTCCGCGCCCGGCGGCAGCGCCTCGCGGCCGACGATCACCATGAACGGCACGGCCATCGGGGTGATCCGGTCGGTCTTGACATGGAGCATGGTCGCCTGGGCGCGGTCGACCAGGCGGATGAGACGGCCCAATTCGGTCATCCGCCGCCGCGCGTCGTCCCACGCGGCGCGCAGGAGCAGATGCTCCGGCTCGTAGCGGCGCAACACGTCGTAGATGAGGTCGGTCGAGAAGCTGACCTGTCGGCCGGTTTTGCGCCTGCCCGGGTGCTGCCGTTCGACCAGCCCGCCGATCACCGCGACCTCGCGGAAGGCGGTCTTGAGCAGGTAGGAGCTTTCGACCCATTCGACGAACTCGCGCTCGAGGATGTCGGGAGAGAAGAGCGATTTCGGGTCGCGGATCGGCTCCAGGCCGTAGCAGGCGAGGCCGTAATCGTTGGCGACGAAGCCCAATGGCTTCAGTCCCGCTTTCTCCATCCGCTTGGTGAGCAGCATGCCGAGCGACTGGTGCGCGTTCCAGCCCTCGAAGCTGTAGGCGACCATGTAAAAATGGCCCTCGTGCGGGAAGGTCTCGACCAGCAATTGGTGCGGTTCGGGGAGGATCGAGCGCTCGGACTGCACCTCGAGCCATTCGCGGACGTCGTCGGGGAAGCGCGACCAGTCGTTGCGGTCGGCGAGCATTTGCCGGACCCGGTTGGCGAGGTGCGTCGACATCGACATGCGCTGTCCGCCGTAGGTCACGATCTGCCCGCGCTTCGATGAAGCGTGGACGATGATGTCGGTGTCCTTCAGTTGCTCGACCTCGAGGCTGAGGCCGGCGAAGAAGAAGCGATCGCCCGGCGCCAGGACCGACGCGAAGCCTTCTTCGACGCTGCCGAGCTTGCGACCGTTGCGGAAGCGGACGGTCATGAGCGGCTGCTCGACGATCACGCCGGCGTTCAAGCGATGCTGTTGCGCGACGCTGGGCTTGGCGATGCGCCACATGCCGCCGGGCTCGGGCACGAGGCGGCGGAAGCGGTCATAGGCTTTCAGCGCATAGCCGCCGGTCGCGATGAAACTGAGAATTTCCTCGAAGGTTTCCTGCCTGAGTCCGGCGTAGGGCGCGGCGGAGCGCACCTCGGCGAGCAATTCGTCCTGCTGGAACGGCGCGGCGACCGCGATTCCCAGGATATGCTGCGCCAGGACGTCGAGCGCTCCGGGACGGAAGATTTCGGGATCGAGCTCGCCGTCGCCGATCGCGTCGAGCGCGGCGCGGCCTTCGAGATATTCGAAGCGGTTGCCGGGAACGAGAATGCCCTTGCTCGGTTCGTCGAGCCGGTGGTTGGCGCGGCCGATCCGCTGGAGCAGCCGCGAGCTTCCCTTGGGCGCGCCCATCTGCACGACGAGGTCGACGTCGCCCCAGTCGATCCCGAGGTCGAGGCTCGCGGTCGCGACGAGGCCGCGCAGCTTCCCCGCGGCCATCGCCGCCTCGACCTTGCGCCGCGCCTCGACCGCGAGGCTGCCGTGGTGGATTCCGATCGGCAGGCCAGTCTCGTTCTCGTCCCAGAGCTTCTGGAAAATGAGCTCCGCGAGCCCGCGCGTGTTGCAGAAGACGAGCGTCGTGCGGTGCGTTTCGATCAGCCGCATGACGTCGGCGATCGCATGATAGCCGGAATGGCCGCCCCACGGGATCCTGTTCTCGGGAATCAGGATCGAAAGATCGGGCTCGGCCCCCGCATCGCCGAGCACGAGATCGACGAGATCCATGTCGGCGTCGGGAGCAAGCCACGAGCGATAGGCGTCTGGGTCGCTGATCGTCGCGGACAGCCCGACCCGGCGCAGCCCGGGCGCGAGCTTCTGCAGCCGGGACATCGACAGCGACAGCAGGTCGCCGCGCTTCTCCTTGGCGAAGCCGTGGAGCTCGTCGACGACGATCGTCTTCAGGCCTTCGAACATCTGCCGCGATTCGGGGTAGCTCAGCAGCAGGCTCAGCGATTCGGGTGTGGTCAGGAGCACCTGCGGCGGCCTCACCCGCTGCCGCGCCTTGCGGTCCGACGGCGTGTCGCCGGTGCGCGTCTCGACGCGGATCGGGAGCCCCATCTCCTCGATCGGACCGATCAGGTTGCGCTGCACGTCGACGGCAAGCGCCTTCAGCGGCGAGACGTAGAGGGTGTGGAGACCCTCGCCCGGCTGCTCAGCCAATTCGCAAATCGTCGGGAGGAAGCCGGCGAGGGTCTTGCCCGCGCCGGTCGCGGCCACCAGCAATGCGCTTCGCCCCGCG
>DASURT010000061.1:0-4244 GCA_036375515.1 Sphingomicrobium sp. | reverse complement strand
CGTGCGCGAGCGCATGGCCTTCTTCCCGGAGCTCGGCGACCGCGCTTCGCTTTGCCGTAAGCGCTTGTGCCGCCCGGTCGTGCGTTGCCTGCGCTTCGGCGATTGAATGCTGAATGTGCTCGACATCCTCGGCGGCCGTTCTGGCTTCCGCCGCCGCCGCTTCGGCCGCCGATTCCGCCTCTGCCCAACGCGCATGGAGCACCCGCGCCTCCAGCGCGCGGATCTGGCCGGTGAGCTTGCGATAGCGTTCCGCGGCACGCGCCTGCCGCCGCAGTTGCGCCGCGCGCTGCTCCTGCTCCGACAGGATTTCACCGAGGCGCGCGAGATTCGCTTCGGCGGCGCGGAGCTTCTGTTCCGCGTCCTTGCGCCGCGCGTGCAGTCCCGAAATGCCCGCCGCTTCCTCGAGCAAAAGCCGCCGCTCAACCGGTTTCGCCGAGATGATCGAGCTGATCTTGCCCTGGCTGACCAGCGCGGGCGAGTGCGCGCCCGTCGCCGCGTCCGCGAACAACAGGGCGACGTCCTTGGCGCGCACGTCCCGCCCGTCGATCCGATAGGCGGAGCCGGCGCCGCGCTCTATCCGCCGCGTGACCTCGCTTTCGTCCGCTCCACCCTCGTCGACGGAATCCCGCTCGAGAAGGATCGACACTTCGGCGAAGTCGCGCGGCGGGCGGCTCGACGTGCCGGCGAAGATCACGTCATCCATGCCCCCGCCGCGCAGGGACTTGGGACTGGACTCGCCCATCGTCCAGCGGATCGCTTCCAACAGGTTCGATTTGCCGCAGCCGTTCGGGCCGACGACTCCCGTCAGGCCCGGCTCGATCCGAAGCTCGACCGGCTCGACGAAGCTCTTGAAACCGCTGAGCTTGAGCCGACGGATGCGCAAGCTTGTCCCTCCCTGGGCCGGGCTCTAGCTGCCGAGCTTGGCCTTGATCTGCTCTTCGAGCTTCGGCCAGACCTCGGCTTCCGTGACCGGCCCGAATTCCACCAGCGTGCCGTTGATGACGAAGGACGGAGTCCCCGCGAACGCCGGATATTGAGTCGTCGCGTCGCTGGTCGTCTTGACCAGCTGGTCGATCGCCTTCTGGTCGGCGAGGCATTGCGTGCTCTTCGCCACCGGAACCCCGCGCACCGCAGCCCAGCTCTGCAAATCGGCCAGCTTGGCGGCCTGCGGCGCAATCTGATCGGGCGGCAGCGTTTGCATCTTCTGGATTTCCGATTCCGGCGCGGCCTGAACTTTCGCGAACCATTTCTCCTGGTCGTGATAGAGCGCCTTGGTCAGTGGGAAGAAGCTCTTCTCCCCGTTGCACTGCGCGATGAGCGCGACGGCGAGATCGATCGAGTTGCGCATGTAATTGCGGAACTCGTAGCTGATCTGGCCGGACTTGACGTACTTGCTCTCCAGCTCGGGGACCGCCGTCTCCTCGAAGCGCATGCAGTGCGGGCAGGTCATCGATCCATATTCGACCAAATGCACCTTGGCGTTCGGATTACCCATCATGAAGCCGCCGGCGTTGGTGGCGGTGACGACTTCGGTCCAGTCGCCGCTCTTCGGCGGGGTGACGGGGTGGACGGTGGTTGCAGTGTCCGCCGCGGCGGTATCGTTGGCGCTCTGCTTCGCATTGCAGGCCGCGGACGCCAGGCCGACCGCGAGGATGGCGGCGATGGAAATGCTCTTCATCTCTTCATTTCACTCCATTGATCGTCGGAATGGGTTCGCCATCCGCCTCGGCAAGCGACGGCGGGCCGCTGGTAGCGGCAATTCGCGCGGCAAGCGACTCCAGGCATTCGCGAAGCTCCGGATCGGCGATTTCGCGCAATCCCTGACCGAGTTCTTTCGGCACCGGCCGAAGCTGCGGGCGCCGCGGCTTGGGGGCCGCGGCCGGTGGCCGGCCCTGCCTGAAGACGATCCGGTCGATCGCCGGATGGCCGAAAAAGCGGTTGACCCGTTCGATGATCAGCGGGGCCAGATGCTGGATGAGCGGCGCATGGGCACCGTCGACGAGCAACGTGAGCACGCCGCCGGCTTTCTTGCCCGCGGGAAAACGGATCGATTCGGGTGAGGATGCGCGGGCATAGCGCTCGCCGACGATCTCGGCCCAACGGCTGACGATCGCGCTCTGGACGAAGCCGAAGCGGCGGAAGGACTGCCCCCCAACCTCCCCGACCAGTTCGCCGGCGGCGCGCGGGCGGCAGCTGCGCGGCGGTTCGCGATCGTTGTGCGGCTTTCGCTTCGACATCGGACGCGAGCATGCCATAGCCATATGGTGACCGCCAATGCCGCGACGCGCCTCATCCAACATTATGTGGATAACTTCCGGCGCCTTCCGTGGCGCTCGCCGCCGGGCGAACCGCCGCCCGACGCCTATCGCGTGTGGCTGAGCGAGATCATGCTCCAGCAGACGACCGTCGCCGCCGTCGTTCCGCGCTTCGAGCGGTTCGTCGGCCGCTGGCCAACCGTCGAGGCGCTCGCCGCCGCGAGCGACGAGGAGATACTCTCCGAATGGGCGGGGCTCGGCTATTACGCCCGCGCCCGCAACCTCATCGCCTGCGCCCGCGAAGTTGCCGCCAAAGGCGGATTCCCGCGAACGGCGGCGGAGCTTCGCAAGCTGCCGGGCATCGGCGCCTACACGTCGGCGGCGATCGCCGCGATTGCGTTCGGTGAACGAGCGGCGGCCGTCGATACCAACGTCGCCCGGGTCATCGCCCGGCTCCATGGCATCCGGCAACCCAAGGCTTCCGAGATCGAGCATCTCACGCTCGAATTGATGCCGGCGAAACGCCCCGGTGATTTCGTGCAGGCGATGATGGACCTGGGCGCTACCATCTGCCGGCCGCGAAGGCCGCTGTGCGGGGAATGCCCGCTTCGCCCGGATTGCGCTGCCTTCTTGAGCGGCGAGCCGGAGCGCTTTCCCGAACCGCGAAAACGGACGGCCCGGCCGCACAGGTTCGGCGTGGCCTGGTGGATCGAGCGGGACGGGCGCGTGTGGCTCGTCCGGCGGCCGGCGAAAGGTCTCCTTGGCGGAATGGCGGCGCTTCCCGGCGGTGAATGGACCGCCGAGCCAAAATCCAGCACGACCAGACTCGGCACGGTACGTCACGTCTTCACCCATTTCTCGCTCGATCTCATGATCGCGCCTCGCTCCGAACCGGCCGGTGACGGGTGGTGGCAGCCGCTCGATCGTCTCGACGACGCGGGCTTGCCGACGCTCTACCGCCGCGCGGCCGAGTTGGCGCTCACCGTCCGCAAAGTCGCTCGCGCCCCGGCTTGATGAAGGGCGAACTCCTGCCTAAGAGCGGCGCAAATCCTTTCGCTCCGCTCCTTAGAAAATCAGGGAAACTTCATGGACGATCGCTTCAATACAATTGCCGGTTGGGTGCTGTTCGCGGGCATTGTCGCGCTCGGCTCTTCGATTGTCGCCGGTGAACTGTTCCACAGCGAGCGGCCGGAGAAGATGAGCTATCCGATCGAGGGCGTTCAGGAGGCAGCGGGTACCACGGCGCCAGCCGAGAAGCCGATCGAATTTTATCTCGCCAGCGCCGATCCGGCGAAGGGCCAGCAGGTCTTCAACAAGTGCATGGCCTGTCACAATGACGTGAAGGGCGGCCCGAACCAGACGGGCCCGAACCTGTGGGGCGTGCTCGGTGCGCCGATCGGCGAGGGCCGGGGCTTCGCATTCACGGATGTGCTGTCGAAGAAGGGCGGCACGTGGAACTGGGACAATCTCAGCCAATGGCTGACCAGCCCGCGCACGTTCGCGCCCGGCACCAAGATGACTTTCGCCGGGCTCAGCAATCCGCAGGACCGCGCCGACGTTATCGCTTTCCTGAACGAGCACAGCGACAATCCGCTGCCGCTTCCCAAGGCTCCGGCGGAAGCGGCTCCGGCGGCCGCGGGCGCCGCGCCCGGTGCCGGGCCGGATAATGGCGCTCAGCCCGCGGAGAAGGCGCCGGCCCCGGCCAAGTAGCGGATTTGCGTCAGCCCGAAGAGCGGCCGCCCGGGATCTTCATTCCGGCGGCGCGGACTGTTCCCGCGGCGCCACAGGATTCTCGCGGTAGAAGTCACGCACGTAATCCCACGCCTCGTCGGCTTCTTCGCACCAGCGGATGAGGTCGATGTCGTGGGGGGCGATCACCCCTTCCTCGACCATCGCCTCGAAATTGACGACCCGTTTCCAATAATCGCGGCCGAACAGCAGGATTGGCAACGGCCGGACCTTGCCGGTCTGGACCAGTGTCAGAAGCTC
>DASURT010000060.1:0-5531 GCA_036375515.1 Sphingomicrobium sp. | reverse complement strand
TCGGCAAGATACAGGTCGCCGACCTCATCGGACCCCGGGGTCGGCAGGCGCTGGAGATACTTGCGGTCAACGTCGGAGTAGAAGCCGCCGACGACCCATTGGAATGGGCCGGAGCCGGTTGAAGCCAGCCTCAACTCCTGCGTGAACTGCTTGAGTTTCGTCGTGTCGCGAAGGTTCGAGGGGTCGCCGGCATGAGCCAATATCGCCAGCGAGCGTACTGGGTCCGCTAGAGCTGGCCCCAAGCCATTTGCCCCGGTCGGGTCCGCGTTCAGGAACTGGCCGCCGAAACTCACGAAGATCGAGTCCGTCAGTGCCGAAGCGTCGCGGCTGACGAGGATATCGCGATCGACGTAGCTGGTGACGCTGGTCAGTTCCGCAGGCCCGAAGTCATAGCTCGCGACGAGATCGCCGAGCCACGTCTTGTCCCGGAATTTCTCGCGGAAGAGCAAATATTGCTTCCGCTTGCCGATCAGATCGCCGCCGGTCGTCGTGAACTGATTGTCGAAGATGATGTAATGGTCTTCGCGGTTGAAGCCGCCGGCCTCCACCTTCTGATAGACGACGCGCGGCGTAATCTTGAGTTCGGGCGTCGGCTGGAACAGCAGCGAAACGCGCGTGCCGATGCGGCTGCCGTCATTGACGTTCTTCTTGCTGAACGGGCCGACCGAGTCGATGAACCCGCCGAAGTGCGTGCCGTAACCGACGACCCGGAGCGCGGCGGTCTGGCCCAGCGGGAGGTTGATGGCGCCCCTCAGTGAATAGCCGAGGTCACCGCCTTTCAGAAAATTGATGTCGCTCTCGACGGTTCCTTCGGTGCGCTCGAGGACCGGCTGGTTGGTGATGTAGCGAAGCGTGCCGCCGACCGAGCCCGCACCGAACAGGGTGCCCTGCGGTCCGCGGAGGGTCTCGACGCGGTTCAAGTCGAACAGATCGAAGTCCGGGGTGAACAGCGAGAGCGAAGTGATGGTCTCGTCAAGATAGATGCCGACCTGTTCCTTCACGCCCGGTTGGTCGCGCGCAATCTGGCCGGCGGAGACACCGCGCACCGATACCTGGCTCTGGCCCGGGCCGAGGTTCTGCACCGTCAGGCCGGCGACGTTGCGGCTGATGTCTTCGAGCGTCTGGGCATGCGCGCGCTCAATGTCGGCTTGCGTTTGAGCATTGATCGAGAACGGCACTTCCTGCACGCGGCTCGCGCGCTTGGTCGCCGTCACGATGATTTCACCCTGGTTGGGCTCGGATGCGGCGGCCAGGGCCGGCGGCCGGGCCGCCTGCGCCTGTTGCTCCTGTGTCGTCTGGGCCGCGGCCGGAACCGCGAACGCGAGTGCAGAAGTACCGATCAGCAAGGCCGAGCTAATGCGCATGATGTCCCCCATTCTGTCGCCCACGCGACACTATGCTGAAACAGATGTCAGCGAGGAAGGGCGGTGTCCCGCGCGCGCAACTTTCGTGCGCCACATGTTGCAGTAGGGTTACAACCCAAATCAATCAGCCGAACGGCAGCAGCGCGGCGGGCGGACAGACGGGCGGATTTCCGCCATGTCTCGCAAGGAACACGTGTCGAACGATTTCGGCTTGCTGTTCAAGGCCATAGCGCCAGAACGGCCGTTCCGGCTCAAGCGCGTAAGGGTAACGGCAGAAGGGATGCCGCATCAGCGGCAGGTAGAAGCGACCCTTGGCCTGCGATTGCCACACATGTGTCATTTCGTGGATGAAGAAGCCCTGCCGAGCCAGCGGTTCCCGCGAAAAATCGTCGGACCACCCGCCGCCGTCCGGATGGAACCAGATATTGCCCATCGGCGCCATGGCGGCGCCCCGTGGATGGAACGGCCACCATTTGCCCTTGACCAGGCGCACCGGCGAATAATCGATCGCATCTCCGAACACGGAGCGCGCCAGCGCGATCTCGCCGGTGGTGAGGGGACGGGTCTGCCTCATCGTCACGCTCCTCGCATGGCCGATGGACTACTTGCCCGCAACAATGCGCATCGCTAGGGCAGCGCGAACGATAAAACGGAGGAAGCGACATATGAGCGAGACTGCCGATCGGGTGAAGAAGATCGTCGTCGAGCACCTCGGCGTCGAGGCCGACAAGGTAAACGAGGACGCGAGCTTCATCGACGATCTCGGCGCCGACAGCCTCGACATCGTCGAACTGGTGATGGCCTTCGAGGAGGAATTTGGAGTCGAAATCCCGGACGACGCCGCCGAGAAAATCACGACCGTCCGCGACGCAATCGACTATATCGACCAAAACAAGGGCTGATCGGGTTTTCCGCTCATTGCCGCTGAGCGCCTGGCAGACGGCACGAACGGCTTCCCGAATCCAATCGGGAGGCCGTTTGTTTTGAATGAACCGATGGAGCTGAAGACATGCGCCGTGTCGTAGTCACGGGTCTGGGGCTGGTGACGCCGCTTGGCGGCGACGTCGAGACCAGCTGGAAGAACATCATCGCCGCGAAGAGCGGTGCCGGGCCGATCACCCGCTTTGACGCGAGCGACCAGAAATGCCGAATTGCGTGCGAGGTGAAGCCCGCCGATCACGAGTACGGCTTCGATCCGTCCAGGCGCGTCGATCACAAGGTTCAGCGCCAGGTCGACCACTTCATCATCTACGGCATCGATGCCGCCGGCCAGGCGATCGAGGACGCTGGGCTTCTCGACATGGACGAAGCGACGAGGCTTCGCGCAGGTTGCTCCATCGGCTCGGGCATTGGCGGACTCCCGGGCATCGAGAAGGAGAGCGTCAACCTTCATGAGAATGGACCCGGGCGGGTCAGCCCGCACTTCGTGCATGGCCGGTTGATCAACCTCATCTCGGGCCAGGTGTCGATCAAGTACGGCCTGATGGGCCCCAATCATGCGGTCGTCACGGCGTGCTCAACCGGGGCGCATTCGATTGGGGACGCGGCCCGCATGATCAAGGACGATGACGCCGACATCATGCTCGCGGGCGGCTCGGAATCGACGATCTGCCCGTTGGGCATTGCCGGTTTTGCCCAGGCGCGCGCGCTTTCGACCAACTTCAACGACCAGCCGGAGAAGGCGAGCAGGCCCTACGACCGCGATCGCGACGGCTTCGTGATGGGCGAGGGCGCGGGCGTCCTTGTGCTCGAGGAATATGAGCATGCGAAGCGGCGCGGAGCGAAAATCTATGGCGAAGTGATCGGCTACGGCCTCTCGGGCGACGCCTATCACGTGACGGCGCCGCACCCCGAAGGCTCGGGGGCATACCGGTCGATGGAAATGGCGCTGAGGAAATCCGGCCTCCAGCCGTCGGACATCGATTACATCAATGCCCACGGCACCTCGACCCCGCTCGGCGACGAGCTCGAGCTGGGCGCGGTGCGCCGCCTGTTCGGGAACGCCATCGGCTCGCTGTCGATGAGCTCGACCAAGTCGGCGATCGGCCACCTGCTGGGCGGCGCGGGCGCGGTCGAGAGCATCTTCTGCCTCCTCGCGATGCGCGACCAGGTCGTTCCGCCGACGCTGAACCTCGATAATCCGGGCGAAGGCACTGCCGGCGTCGACCTTGTGCCGCACAAGGCCAAGGAGCGCCCGGTGCGAGCCGTGCTCAACAACAGCTTCGGCTTTGGCGGCACCAACGCTTCGCTGATCATGAAGGCGGTGAACTAAGGTGCGCCGCCTCTGGCGCCGGCTGGCGCTGGGGATCCTGATCGCGGTCGGAGTGCCGCTGCTCGTGCTCGGGTGGGGCTGGTACGGCCCGGGGCCGCTCCCCCGGCCATCGGCGGTGATCGTCAAGGAAGGCTGGACCGTCGCGACCGCCGCTCGAGAGCTCGAGAAGGCCGGAGTGGTCAGCTCGGCGAGGCGGTTCAGGATCGGTGCGCGGCTCCTCGGCGGAAGCGCGCCGATCCGCGCCGGCGAGTTCGCGATCCCGGCCAGAGCCAGTCCGGCCAAAGTCCTGAACATCCTCCAGTTCGCCGAGCCGGTGCAGCGCCTGATCACCGTCACCGAAGGCATGCCGTCGGTCATCGTCGAGGAGAAGCTCGCCGCGATTCCGTACCTCACCGGCTCGACACCGCGGATCGCGGAGGGCGCGGTCCTTCCCGATACCTACGGCTACGAGCGCGGCGAGGCGCGATCGGCGGTCGTCCAGCGCATGCGGGCGGCGATGACGAAGACTCTCGACCAGCTCTGGCCCAAGCGCAGCTACTCATGCCCGATCGCGACCAGGGACCAGGCGGTGATCCTCGCGTCGATCGTCGAGAAGGAGACCGGCA
This sequence comes from Sphingomicrobium sp., assembly GCA_036375515.1. GTDB lineage: Bacteria > Pseudomonadota > Alphaproteobacteria > Sphingomonadales > Sphingomonadaceae > Sphingomicrobium. The sequence continues at coordinate 1,290 of DASURT010000060.1, read as the reverse complement.
AGGCGGCGGAAAGGCCGATGATCGCGGGTGTTTACTGCAATCGCCTGAAGATCGGCATGAAGCTCGATGCCGATCCGACGGTCATTTACCCGATCACCCGGGGGAAGCCGCTCGGTCGCCGGATCCTTCGTTCCGAGCTTCTCGCGCGGAACGGCTACAACACCTACCGCATGCCCGGTCTTCCCGAGGGGCCGATCGCCAACCCGGGAAAGGCGAGCATCGCCGCCGTGCTCAACCCGGCGCCGACCAGGGCGATCTATTTTGTCGCCGATGGCACCGGCGGGCATGTGTTCGCCGATTCCTTCGCCCAGCACCAGACGAATGTCGCCAAATGGTATGCCATCCGCCGCCAGCGCGGGCAGATGTGACCCGTCAGAGCGGCCCCAGTGCCTCGCTCCTCACATAGCCGACGCGGCGTTCGTCCCCGGCGTAACCCCAGGCCCAGCCGACGCTGTCGTCGAGCAGCGCGAACGGCTCGCCTACCTCGAGCTCACGAATGACCTCGTCATCGTCGGAAGGGCAGGACAGAAGCGGACCCGCGCTGGCGACCGACCGCTCGGCCGGCTCGACATAATGCGATGCGATCACTCTCCCGGCGAGAGCGATGTCGGCGAGATCCTTGCGATAGGCGTTGAAATCGGGGTCGGGAGGGTCCGACGGACCCGCAAGCGCGAAAGCCTCAGCGCTGCTGCGCGTAGGCCGCCGCCTGGCCGATGACCGGCCGGTGTGCCGCGGAGCCCTCGCCCTCGCGGAGGTTGCGCTTGAACCCTTCAAGAAATTCTGCCCCGCTGCTGGTGCGGACGACGAACACGTTGCGCCGGTCGTCCTGGTCCCTCTCACGGCGCAGATAGCCGAGCGCCCCGAGCGTGTTCAAGGCGCGGGTCACGACGGGCTTGGACACTCCGAGCACCCGCGCGAGGCCCCGCACGGTGTGCGGTCCAGGGGTCAGATAAACCAGCATCAACAGGGCCATTTGCCGGTTGGTGAGGTCCGGCTCGCCCGAGCGGACATAGGCGATGAGCGCCTTCATCCACCCGGTAAGCGAAACCTCGCTCATAGCTGCTTGTCTCCGTCTCGTGTCGCGTGAGTGCCAAGTAAACCGGTAAGGAGCCGAAATGTTGCAGGCGGGTGACCCAGAAGGTCCGGAATTTCGGCGAAGCGGGGTGTCAGCCCCGCGAATAGCGGTCCTCGAGGGCCCCGAGCATCGCCCTGAGGCCGAGCGCGTCGCCGCCCTTGGGCCGTCCCGGTTTGGCTGTATCGCGCCAGGCATAGGTATCGAAATGCACCCAG
>DASURT010000059.1:0-3238 GCA_036375515.1 Sphingomicrobium sp. | reverse complement strand
GCGAATTGACCGTCACGCTCTGGCGTGGGGTGAAAGACGCGCTCCCGCAGCGGAGGGCCGCGTGAACCGGCATCCGTTCGAGCAGCTCAGCCATCACGAGCCGTTATTCGCCGAGGCGCGCGGCGACATCGCCTTCAGCTTCGAGTTCTTCCCGCCGAAGACCGAAAAAATGGCCGAGACCCTGTGGAGCTCGATCCAGACGCTCGCTCCGCTCAATCCGCGCTTCGTCTCGGTCACCTATGGCGCGGCCGGCTCGACCCGCGACCGAACCCACGCGACGGTCGCGCGAATCCTCAATGAAACCGGGCTGACGCCTGCCGCGCATCTCACCTGCGTCGGTGCGACGCGCGAGGAAATCGACGCGATCGCGCACGACTATTGGCAGCTCGGCGTTCGCCATATCGTCGCGCTGCGCGGCGACCCGCAGGAGCCGGGCGGGAAGTATCAGGCCCATCCGGGCGGTTATGCGAATGCGGCCGAGCTGGTCGGGGGCCTCAAGCGGGTCGCGCCGTTCGACATCTCCGTCGCGGCCTATCCCGAAGTCCATCCGGATTCCGCCGACCGGAAGGCCGATCTCGACAATCTTCGGCGCAAGGTCGACTCGGGCGCGGACCGCGCGATCACCCAATTCTTCTTCTCCGCCGACTGCTTCCTCCGGTTCCGCGACGAGGTCGCGGCGGCGGGAATGGAGATCGAGATCGTTCCGGGCATCCTGCCGGTGTCGAACGTCGCCCAAACCCGCCGTTTTGCGCAAACCTGCGGCGCGGGCATTCCGCATTGGCTCGACGCTCTGTTCGAGGGGCTCGACGATTTGCCGGCGGCGCGTCAGCTGATCGCGGCCACGGTCGCGGCCGAGCTATGCGGCCAACTCTATGCCGGCGGGGTCCGACACTTCCATTTCTACACGCTCAACCGGGCCGAGCTCAGCTACGCGATCTGCCACCTGCTCGGCGTGAGGGCAAAAGCATGAGCGCCGCCCAGGCTTTCCGCGCCGAGGCCGCCGGGCGAATCCTCGTCAAGGACGGTGCTTACGGCACGATGATCCAGGCCGAGAAGCTTCCGGGCGCCGATTATTGCGCCGGGCTCGACCTTCTGAAGGACCAGCGCGGCAACAACGACCTGCTGAACATCACCCGGCCTGGGCTGGTGCGCGCGATCTGCGAGAGCTTCGCCGACGCAGGCGCCGATGTGCTCGCGACCAATACTTTCAACGCGAACGCGATCAGCCAGGCCGATTTCGCCGCCGAGCATCTGGTGTCCGAGATCAATCGCGCGTCAGCCCAGATCGTGCGCGAGGTCGCGGACCGGTATGCCGCGAAAGATGGCAGGCCGCGCTGGGTGGCGGGAGCGATCGGCCCGACCAACAAGACCCTGTCGCTGTCGCCCAATGTCAACGATCCGGCCTATCGCGAGGTCGATTTCGACCAGGTCAAAGCGGTCTATCGTGAGCAGATCGATGCTCTGGTCGAGGGTGGCGTCGACTTCGTCCTCATCGAGACGATCTTCGACACGTTGAACGCCAAGGCGGCGATCATGGCCGCTCTGGAGGCGCAGCAGGAATTGGGCCGCGAGCTTCCGCTGATGATCTCGATGACCCTGACCGACCTTTCGGGCCGCAACCTCTCCGGCCATACGGTCGAGGCCTTCTGGGCGAGCGTGCGTCACGCGCGGCCGATCACGATCGGCCTGAACTGTTCGTTCGGTGCGGCGCAGCTCAGGCCGCACCTCTCTGCGCTCGCCGCGATCGCGGACACCTTGGTGATGGCCTACCCGAACGCCGGCCTGCCCAACGAGCTTGGTGAATATGACGAGGCGGCGGAGGAAACCGCCGCACAAGTCCGCGACTGGGTGACAAGCGGGCTCGTCAACGTCGTCGGCGGCTGCTGCGGGACGACCCCCCAGCATATCGCCGCAATTGCCGGGGCGGCGCGTGATAGCACGCCGCGCGCCGCCCCGGCTGCCCGGAACGGCACGTTGCTCGCCGGTCTCGAGCCGATGCTGATCGCCGCCTGACAATGGAGCTGACCAGGGTGCAGCAAGCCGGCGCGGGCGCGCGATTCGTCAATATCGGCGAGCGCTGCAACGTCACCGGCTCCGCCCGCTTCAAGAAGCTGATTCTCGCCGGCGACTATGACGCGGCGGTCGAGGTCGCGCGCGACCAGGTGGAGAACGGCGCGCAGATCATCGACGTCAACATGGACGAGGCCCTGCTCGATTCAGAGCAGGCGATGACGACCTTCCTCAAGCGCATCGCCGCCGAGCCCGACATCGCGCGTGTGCCCGTGATGGTCGACAGCTCGAAGTGGAGCGTGATCGAGGCGGGCCTCAAGTGCGTGTCGGGCAAGCCGATCGTCAATTCGATCAGCCTTAAGGAGGGCGAAGGCCCCTTCCTCGACCTCGCGCGCAAGTGCCGGGCCTATGGCGCGGCCGTCGTGGTCATGGCGTTCGACGAAGTCGGTCAGGCCGATACGGTGGAGCGGAAGGTCGGCATTTGCGAGCGCGCGTACCGGCTGCTGACCGCCGACGGGACCGACGCCACCGACATCATCTTCGATCCCAACATCTTCGCGGTCGCGACAGGGATCGAGGAGCACCGGCGCTACGCGATCGACTTCATCGAGGCTGCGGGGGATATCCGCCGCCGCTGCCCCGGCGTGCATATCTCGGGCGGCCTGTCGAACCTCAGCTTCTCGTTTCGCGGCAATGAGCCGGTGCGCCGCGCGATGCACAGCGTGTTCCTCTATCACGCCCTCCCCGCGGGCATGGACATGGGCATCGTCAATGCGGGCCAACTCGACGTCTATGACGCGATCGACCCGGAGCTTCGCGACGCCTGCGAGGACGTGATCCTCGACCGCCGTGACGACTCGACCGAGCGGCTGATCGCGATCGCCGAAGCATTCAAGGGCACCGACGCCGCCGAGGAGAAGAAGCTCGCCGAGTGGCGCTCGCTGCCGGTCGCCGAGCGCCTGTCCTACGCTTTGGTCAAGGGCATCGATGCGCATATCGTCGACGACACGGAGGAAGCGCGGCAAGCTTTCGCCCGGCCGATCGAGGTGATCGAGGGCCCGCTGATGGACGGGATGAACGTCGTCGGCGACCTGTTCGGGTCGGGCAAGATGTTCTTGCCCCAGGTTGTGAAGTCCGCGCGCGTGATGAAGCGCGCGGTCGCTCACCTGATCCCCTTCATCGAGGAGGAGAAGGAGAAGAACGGAGTCAGGGAAGGCAAGGGCCGGAT
>DASURT010000058.1:0-3712 GCA_036375515.1 Sphingomicrobium sp. | reverse complement strand
CTTCACCTCTGCGGAAGAAGTTTTGAACTTCATCGCGTGGTGCTACTCGGGGACGGCTCGTGTGCGGGAGGTGTGGCGAGGCAGTTCGCCCCAAATGGCCGTTCTTGAAGCTCAAGAAAATGGAGCGTGGCGCCCGGTCTCTGAAACGCGGTTCATTTTTGTGCCTATCTGGCGGCAGCGCCGCGAGGTCGTCTTGGAGAACCCGAACCTCCTGAAAGACTAAGCACCTGCTTAGCCGTGAACCTAACGTCCGCTTCCCACCCATTGCGGACACTGGAGCGGCGGCAATCACAAGTACGCGATTACAAACCCAACCGCGACCACGGCCGTCGCCAGAAAGAGCGGCACGTATGGATGATCTTCAAACACTCGGACGACCATGTTTCGTCTCCTGCGGCTTGGCCAGCGAAGAGCGAACTTGAATGCTGGGGAGCGGCCTTTGGGGTCGTTAGAGGCCGCTCCCTCCGGCGAGTGGGGAGTCTCGTTCTCACTCGCGTTCACGACTTTCGGCCGATATGGTTAACAAAGCCCTAACAGCACCAGCCAAGTTACTGCCGTTCGTGAATAAAACGAGGCCTATCGGTCCGTGCATTTTGGGTGACTTGAACTCCCGCCCTCTACCCAAAGCAATCCCCCGCACCGTCAAATTCGTGACTTTTGGGTCAGCCCACCAGCAAAGGCCAGATCACCATGCCGAGGCCGATGATCCCGACCGTCCAGACCAGGGTGCGGACCACGGGCACGCCCGCGGCGTAGAGCGGCAGATAGACGACCCGAGCGCCGAGCCAGATCCAGCCGCCGATCGCGGTCCATTCGCTCGTGCGGCCCGCGATCACCACGCCGAGGAGCGCGACGATCGCGATCGGGAAGGTCTCCTGGAAGTTCGCCTGCGCCCGGGCCAGCCGGCCGGCGAGCGGATTCAGCGGCGGAAGCGCCTCGTCGCGGGCGCCGACGTTCCATTGGGTGCCATATTGCCTGGTCCTGAGATGGACCGCGGCGAAGATGTGGATGAACAGCAGCAGCGCTCCGAGCGCGGCGATGAACAACTCGACCGGCATGCGACCCCTCCCCTTGTTGGCGACACATCTGCCTATGCGGAGAACGCCGCAGAATCCAGCAGGCTTGCCGAAAAACGATAAAGAGATTATCGTTTATCGATATATCGAGTCGCTGGGAGTGCAAGTCGATGCCCCGAACCCGGTCCACCATCCTGCCGATCGCTTATGTGACGCTGCGCATCCTCATCATCCTCAACTGGGTGTTCGGCGCCTGCATCCTGGCGCTGCTCGCCTACACGTTCGTCAATGAGGCCTGGACGGCCAAGGCGCTCGGCGTGACCGACTTTCCCGACGCCCAAAGGGTGATGATCGGCATGCGCGTGATCGCGGCGCTTGGCCTCGTCGCAATTGTCCTCAATTACACGATCCTGAGGCGGCTGCTCGCGATGGTCGAGACGGTCCGCGCCGGCGATCCGTTCGTCGCGGCCAACGCCTATCGGCTGCAGGCGATCGCCTGGGTCCTGCTCGTGCTGCAGCTGTTGAGCCTTATGATCGCCGGGATCGCGAAGGCGATTTCGACCGCGGAGCATCCGTTCGAGCTCGACGCCGGCTTTTCGATCAACGGCTGGCTCGCCGTCATCCTCACCTTCGTCCTCGCCCGGGTCTTCGCCGAGGGGACTTTGATGCGCGAAGACCTCGAGGGCACCGTCTGATGGCGATCTCGGTCAAGCTCGACGACCTTCTTCACGAGCGCCGGATGACGCTGACCGAGCTCGCGGACCGGATCGACATCACGCTCGCCAACCTGTCGATCCTGAAGACCGGCAAGGCGCGTGCGATCCGCTTCTCGACGCTCGAGGCGATCTGCGGCGTGCTCGATTGCCAGCCCGGCGACCTGCTCGAGTTCCAGCCCGATTCCGGAGCGACCGAACGGTCTCGTGCCGCCTGAAAAGAGGAGATTCGACATGGCTTCGACTGCAGCATCCGTTTCACGGCCCGATCGGAAAACCGTCCACAACGAAGTGTCGCTGCTGCGGCTCTATGTCCTTCGCGCCACTTACTTGCTGCTCGTCGTCGGCCTGGGCGCGATGATCGTGCCCACGCTGGTCAGCCATCAGCCCGCGGCCCGCGGCGTGATCCCGAGCTTCCTCGGCGGCGTCTGGCTGCTCGCCTTTCTCGGCCTCAAATACCCGCTGCAGATGCTCCCGCTGCTGTTCTTCGAATTCGCCTGGAAAGCGATCTGGCTCCTCGATTTCGGCCTTCCGCAATGGTCGTCCGGCCAGATGCCGCCGACCTGGGCCGAGGACTTCCAGGCGATCGTCGTGGGCGTGATCCTGATGCCGATCGTGATCCCGTGGGGATACGTCTGGCGCCACTATGTGAAGCAGCCCGGAGATCGGTGGCGCTAGCTTCAAACGAAAAGGGCGTCCCGCCGTCGGGGGCGCCCTTTTCGTCGGTCCACCTGCGTGCGGGATGGTCCGGCGTCAGGCTCAATAGCCGTTGCTGGTCGCGTCGTTGGTTTCGTTGGTGGTGTTCGTTTCCTCGACCGCGTTCGTGGCGTTCATGTCCAGGTTCTCGGTGGCGTTCATTTCCATCGGCGCGCCCAGGTTTTCCTCGGCGTTCATGCCGACGTTCTCGACGGCGTTTTCCTGGGTTCTCTGGCACCCGGCGAGCGCGGCGAGCCCGACGGCAACTGCGAGGAGGGTGACGGTCTTCATTGGGGAATTCCCTGTTCCTGTGAGCAGTTCCGTCCCAATCGCCACGGCTCCATTTTGTTCCGGATCGGCAATGGCGGGTCAGGGCGTACCCGCGAGGATACTGTGCGCTATTTAGAGCGTTCGAACACCAGCACATCGTCGGTCGGGCCACCCTTGGCGGACAGGATGCTGCGAGTGATCGTCAGCACCTTCCCGTCGGCCGAAACGGTCACCGTCGCTCGGGCCGAGGCCTTTCCCTTGAGGGTGGTTCTCGACTTGATCTCGCGCGGGCCGACCAGGGTGAGCGCGATACGGTCCGTGTTCGCGTTGCCGGACGTCGGATACCATTTGCCGTCTGTCTTCGCCGAATAGCCCCACTTCATCGTCTTGCCGGCAGCGTTGACGAGGGTGGACCGCATCGTGAGGCGGTTGCCGGTCACGGTGTAGGTGCGGGTGTCGCTCTTCGTCGCATAATCCGCCGAGCTGAATTTCGACTTCCCCGCGTTCAGGTGCCAGGTGCCCGCCCATGACTTGGCGAGCGCGGCGGACTGGGCATGGGCGGTCTGCGGCAGCGCGATCGCGACTGCCGTGAGGATCAAAGCCAGTTTCTTGGGTACGTTCATGGCCATTCTCCTTCAGGAGATGACAGGCCGCCGCCGATAAAGACTCAAAGCGGCGACGCCGCGATGTGCTCCCAATGCAAGAGCCATGCAATGCTCGCGGGTCAGGGGACGAGGACGGTGTCCCGAGCCTCCTCGAGCATGTCCGGAAAGTCGAGCGTGTAGTGCAGTCCGCGGCTCTCGCGGCGGTGGAGCGCGGAACGGACGATGAGGTCGGCAACGTCGAGCAGGTTGCGCAATTCGATCAGGTCGGGCGTCACCCGGAAGTTCTTGTAATAATCGCTCACTTCCCGCCGCAGCAGGTCGATCCGGTGCCTGGCCCGTTCGAGGCGCTTGGTGGTGCGGACGATCCCGACATAGTTCCACATGAAGCGCCGGATCTCGCCCCAGGTCTGGG
>DASURT010000057.1:0-7514 GCA_036375515.1 Sphingomicrobium sp. | reverse complement strand
GTGTTGCCGAGGATGATTTCGGCGCCCGACGCGCGCACCTCCTCGGGGCGCATCGCCTTGACCGTCGCCGCCGTGCCGACCGGCATGAACGCCGGCGTGCGGATTTCGCCGCGGGGCATGCGTATTACCCCGGTCCTGGCTGACCCGTCGGTCACACCAGCAAGGAATGTGAAGCGGGTCATTGTTAACCCCGATTAGCGGGTTGCTTCGTTTCGGCAATGTCGCTTTTCTGGCCAATGAAGCCGAGACCGGATGACAGGAGTTTGGGTCGTCAATGCCGAAAATTGAAGACTTCGAGACCTTCGCGTTCATCGTCGGCGCCCCGCGCTGCGGAACCACGACCATGTCGCGGATGCTGCGTGCGCATCCCGAGATCGACGTCCCGTTCGTCAAGGAACCGCACTTCTTTACGCAGCATGATCTGCGGGGCCTGCCGGACTCCGAGCTGAGGGACCGGATCGAGCGGGACTATCTGGACCATTTCTTCACCAGGCCCGAACCGCCGCAGCGGGTCGGCCTCGATGGCTCGGTTTCCTATCTCTACACGCCCGAGCGACTCGAGCCGGTCCTGGGGATATGGCCGAACGCGCGCTTCATCGTCGGCGTCCGCGACCCGATGGCTCTGCTCCCCTCGCTCCACCGGCGCCTCATCTACATCGGCGATGAAACCCTCATTCGGTTCGAGGACGCCTGGGCGGCGGTCCCCGACCGTGCGGCCGGCCGCCGGATTCCCCGGAGCTGCATCGATCCCCGCCTGCTCAGATACGATGAGGCCGGGCGGTTCGCGACGTACGTGGAGCGGCTGTTCGCGACGGTCGGCCGCGAGCGCTGTCTGGTCGTGGTGTTCGACGACCTGATCGCCGAGCCGGCGCGCGAGCATCGGCGAATCCTGGATTTCCTCGGCCTCACTCCGATCGAATTGGCGGATGTCCCGGCAGAGCGGGAAAGCCGCGGCGTGCGTTATCCCTGGCTGCAGCGGCTGCTAAAGCGCCCGCCCAAGGTCCTTCATCCCTATCTTGCCGGAATCCAGCACCAGCGCCGGTTCCTCGACGGCGGCGGCAAGCATCTCGCGAACAAGAAGGACGGCGCCGTCGGCAAGGCGCTGTCCCTCCGCAAGCGAATCCTGAAGTGGAACGACGCCGAGCGGCCCAGGGATCCGATCTCGAACGAGGTCCGGCAGGAGATCCGGCTGTACTTCCAGGACGAGGTCGACCGCCTCGGCAAGCTGATCGGCCGCGATCTTTCCCACTGGCTTCAGCCGCGGGACGGAAGCAGGAGCGACGCGTCGCCATAGGAATAGAAGCGATATCCGCGCTCGATCGCATGGGCGTAAGCCGCCTTCATGAGGTCGAGGCCCATCAGCGCGCTGACCAGCATGAACAAGGTCGAGCGGGGCAGGTGGAAATTGGTGACAAGGCCGTCGACCGCCTTGAAACGATAACCGGGCGTGATGAAGATCGCCGTATCGCCCTCGAACGGACGGATCTTCCCATCCGCGTCCGCCGCGCTTTCGAGCAGTCGGAGGCTGGTCGTCCCGACCGCGATCAGGCGGCTGCCCGCCGCGCGCGCTTCGTTCAACCGGTCCGCTGAGTCCGCTTCGATGCGCCCCCATTCGGCGTGCATCACATGCTCGGCGGTGTCGTCCACCTTCACCGGAAGGAAGGTCCCCGCGCCGACATGGAGGGTCAGCGTCTCGCGCCGAATCCCGCGCGCATCCAGCGCTTCCAGGAGACGCGGCGTGAAATGGAGCGCGGCGGTCGGCGCGGCGACCGCTCCCTCCCGCCTGGCGAACATGGTCTGATAGTCGTCGCGATCGGCCTCATCCACGGCCCGGCGCGACGCGATATAGGGTGGGAGCGGCATCCGCCCGGCGCGCTCGAGCAAAAGCTCGACGGGCTCGTCGCCGTGGAAGTGAAGCAGCGCCGATCCATCTTCGGATTTCTCGACCACGGAGGCGTTCACGCCCTCGCCGAACTCGATCGTGTCGCCGTGCCGCGCCCGCTTCGCGTTCCGCAGGAAGGCGCGCCATTCTCGAGGTCCCTCGCGCTTGTGTAGGGTCGCGCCGATGCTCGCCTTCCCACGCCTGCCCTCGAGCTGCGCCGGAATGACCTTCGTGTCGTTGAAGACCAAAACGTCGCCCGACCTGAGCAGCCTCGGCAGATCCATCGCCATGTGATCGGAAATCGTCGACTCCGCGACGGCCAGCAGCCACGCCGAATCGCGCGGCCTCGCGGGCCGCAAGGCGATCCTGTCGGGCGGGAGATCGAAATCGAACAGGTCGACGCGCATGGAAGCGCGCGCCTTAGGGTCCAAGCCCATTACCGGCGAGAGCCGGGACATGGCTCCCGCCGGATGTGGCGCGAGGAGAAGCGTGAAGGGCGGTGCGGGTCCACCGGCCAAGCGCTTCGACGAAGCGAGGCGCCGGCGGGGCCATGCCCTCCGGGTGGGACGAAAACGCGCCCCGGCGCGCTCGCGCGCTTGCCAGGTAGGCACCGCTACCTGGCTTCGCTCGCTCACTCCCGGAACGCTTTTTCGTCACCATCACGGCCTTGCTGGTAATGGGTTTGGACCCTAGCCTCCAAGCGCGGCCTTGACGATCTTGGTCGGCTGCTCGGGCGGCTCTCCGGGTGCGATCCTGTCGACCGCGTCCATCCCGGAGATCACCCTGCCGAAGATGGTGTAGTTGCCGTCGAGGCTCGCGTTCGGCACGAACATGATGAAGAACTGGCTGTTCGCGGTGTCGGGCTGGTCGGTGCGGGCGGCCGCGACCGTGCCCCTCAGGAACGGCAATCTGGTGAACTCGGGCTTGAGATCGGGCAGCTCGGAGCCGCCTTCGCCGGTTCCTTTCGGATCGCCGCCCTGGGCCATGAAGCCGGGGATCACTCGATGAAAGGTGAGGCCGTTGTAGAATCCTCGGCGCACGAGCGCCTGAATCCGCTCGACATGGTGCGGTGCAAGGTCGGGCCGCAGCTGGATCACCACCGTCCCGCCGTTCGAAAGAGTAAGGGTCAGGCGGTTGGCCGGATTGGCGGCGACGTCCGCGGGAGCGGCGATACTGGGCATGAGCGGAGCGACAGGGGCAGGCGCGGGCTTTGCGGCGACCAGCGCAAAAGCCAGAAAAGGAAGCGTAAACAAGCCTTTGGAAAACATTCGAAACCCCTCCCGAGACGTCTTTTTCGCCCTAATCGGCCTGCACCGCTGACGCCACCATTAACCGCCGTTCAAATGGCGCCGCACGTCCTCGGCGACCGCGGGCGTCACGAACTTGTCGATCGAGCCGCCGTACCGAGCGATTTCCTTGACCAGCCTCGAGGCGATCGGCTGGAGCGACACGTCAGCCATCAGGAAGATGGTCTCGATATCGTCGTTCAATTGCTGGTTCATTCCGGCCATCTGGAACTCATATTCGAAGTCGGCGACGGCCCTCAGGCCGCGCAGGATCGCGGTCGCGCCCTGCGCTTCGGCGAATTCCATCAGCAAGGAATCGAATTCGACCACCTCGATCCTCCCCGGGATGTCCGCGACCTCCCGCTTCACCATCTCGAGGCGTTCGGCGACCGAGAACATCGGTTCCTTGGATGGATTGGTCGTCACCCCGATGACCAGCTTGTCGACGAGGTGCGCGCCGCGCCGGATGATGTCGAGGTGACCGAGCGTGACCGGGTCGAAGGTGCCCGGATAGACCGCAATCTTCATCAATGGTCTCTTTCTATCGCGAAGCGGGCGATTCCCCTCAGCAGGTCGGCCTCGCGGCCGTGGCCCGACAGATGTTCGATCGCCTGCTCGACAAGGAACGTCGCCTGCTGGCGCGCCCGCTCCGGACCGAGCACCGAGACGAAGGTCGCCTTGCCCGCGTTCGCGTCCATGCCGGTGCGCTTGCCGGCTGCCGCTTCGCTCCCGCTGTGATCGATGAGGTCGTCCGCGATCTGGAACGCTAGCCCGATGTTGCGCGCATAGCCGCGATAAGGCGTCCGGGCCTCGGCCGGCAACTTGATCATGATGCACGCCGCCTCGACCGCATACTCGATCAGGGCGCCGGTCTTGAGCTGCTGGAGGCGGGTGATCGCGGACAGATCGAGCTGCTGCCCTTCCGCGACGAGGTCCATCATCTGCCCGCCGGCCATTCCGGCCGGCCCGGCCGCTCGAGCGAGCTCGAGCACGAGGTCCGACCGGACCCAGGGGTCCTCATGAGTCGCCGGATCGGCCAGGATCTCGAACGCCAGCGCATGGAGGCTGTCGCCGGCAAGCACCGCTTCGGCCTCGCCGAACGCCTTGTGCAGGGTCGGCTTGCCGCGCCTCAAATCGGCATCATCCATGCACGGCAGGTCGTCATGGATCAGCGAATAGACATGGATCGCCTCGATCGCGCAGCCGGCGCGCAGCGCGCGTTCACGACCGATTGCGAAGAGCTTAGACGCGGCGATCGTCAGCAGCGGGCGGAGGCGCTTGCCGCCGCCGATCGCCGCGTGCCGCATCGCCTCGTAGAGGCGATCGCGCCCATCGCCGGTGGACGGAAGGGTCTGGGCGAAGAAGCGGTCGACCTCGGCCGAAACCCGGGCCGCCTCCGAATCGAGCTCTGCCGCCAGGCGGTCGATGGTTTCAACCGGCATCGAACGGCTTGAGGCCCGCCGGCTTTCCGTCGCCGCCGAACGCGATCTGCTCGATCCGCGCCTGGGCGTCCTTCAGGCGCGCCTCGCAGTGACGCTTCAGCCGGTCGCCTTCCTGGTAGAGCTCGATCGACTGATCGAGCGGCGCCTCTCCCTTCTCGAGCGTGCGCACGATCTCTTCGAGCCGCGCGAGCGCGGCCTCGAAGCTCAGCTGGCTGACGTCTTCAGCAGTAGCCATGGGCGGACTTGTGAGCCGCGAGCGGGCCCAAATCAAGGCGGAGCGGTTATTCGGTCGGCGTGTTCTTGAACGGGTCGCGGATGCCCGGAACGACCTCGTCGCGAAGCGCCTCGTCGCCGGCCTCGGCAAGCGCGGCCTCGGCTTCCCGCACATGCTGCTCGCGCTCCCTGCGAAGCTGTTCGATCAGCGCCTCGCGGTCACCTTCCAGGCGTGTGTCCGTGGGAGCCGCGACACCCGCCGCCTTGGCCGCCTTGGCAACCGCGGCATCGAGCTCGCGCTGCGTCGTGAGACCAAGCGTCACCGGGTCCTTCGGCGTGATGTTGGCCATGTTCCAGTGCGTGCGCTCGCGGATCGCCGCAATGGTGGTTCGGGTGGTTCCGATCAGCTTGCTGATCTGCCCGTCGCTGACGTCGGGATGGTTGCGGATGATCCAGGCGATCCCGTCGGGCTTGTCCTGGCGCTTGGAAACCGGGGTATAGCGCGGCCCGCGCGTGCGCCGGACCGCTTCGGGCGCCTTGTGCATCTGCAGGCTGTAATCGGGGTTCTTCTGCCCCTTCTCGATTTCCTCGTGGGTCAGCTCGCCGGCGCGGATCGGGTCGCGGCCGGTCAGCTTGGTCGCCGCGGTGTCGTCGGCGATCGCCTGCACCTCGAGGATATGCAGGCCGCAGAATTCGGCGATCTGCTCGAAGGTGAGCGAACTATTCTCGACCAGCCAGGCGGCGGTCGCGTGGGGCATCAGGGGCTGGGCCACTGCGCGTTCTCCGTATCTAGAAACAAATTGGGCCGCCCCTCACGGAGCGGCCAGCGTTGACGGCGATGTAATCCCGTGCTGCCGCCGGGGCAAGCGGAATGGCCCCGGGGGTCCCTAGGCGCCGAGCTCCAGCACGATCTTGCCGACATGCTCGCCCGCTTCCATCCGGGCATGGGCCTCGGCGGCCTGGTTCAGCGGGAACGTGCTGTCGATCACCGGCTTCAGCCGCCCGCCCTCGACATAGGGCCAGACGGTCCTCCCGATCTCGTCCGCGACCATCGTCTTGAACTCGACCGATCGCGGGCGAAGGGTCGATCCGGTCAGCATCAGCCGCCGGCGCATCACCTCGGATATCGCGATCTCCGACTTCGCGCCGCGCTGGAAGGCGATCGAGACATGGCGGCCGTCCTCCGCCAAAGCCTGGAGGTTGCGCGGCAGATAATCGCCCCCGATCATGTCGAGCACGACGGAGACGCCCTTGCCCCCGGTCAGGCGCTGCGCCGCCTCGACGAAATCCTGCGTGCGATAGTTGATCGCCGCCTCGGCTCCGAGCTCGAGCGCCTTCCCGCACTTCTCGTCGGTCCCGCAGGTGACGATCACCTTGAGGCCGAACAGGCGCCCGAGCCCGATCGCCATCGTTCCGATCCCGCTGGTCCCGCCATGCACGAGCACCCAGTCGCCGTCGGCCGCGAAGCCGCGCTCGAACAGGTTGACCCAGACGGTGAACATCGTTTCCGGCATGGCCCCGGCCTCGACCAGCGAAATGGAATCGGGCACCAGGAGGCAGGTGCCGATGGGGGCGACGCAATATTCGGCATAGCCGCCACCCGCGACCAGGGCGCACACCTTCTGCCCGACAAGCTCCTCCGCGCCTTCGCCCGTTTCGACCACCTCGCCGGCGATTTCGAGGCCGAGGATGTCGGGGGCGCCCGGCGGCGCCGGATAGAGGCCGCGCCGCTGCAGAATGTCCGGCCGGTTCACCCCCGCCGCTGCGACCTTGACCAGCACCTCGCCCGGCCCGGCGCGCGGCACCGGTCGCTCGACGAGGGCGATTTCCTCAGCGCCGTCGGGTTGGGGCGCCACTGCAGCAAGCATCGAGGACGGCACGCTCGTCACGGTGCCCGTTATTGACTTGAGGTCGTTACGGGTCAACGATTCCAGTGAATGGATCTGGACGACCTTTTCCCTAGCAAGCCGGACGACCCGTTGGTCGCGCTTGGGCGCCAGGATCTCGACCCGATGTCGATCGAGGAATTGAAGGAGCGGATCGAGACCCTCAAGGCCGAGATCGCCCGGGTCGAGGCGCACATGAGCCGAGCGCAGACCCACCGCTCGGCGGCCGAAGACCTCTTCAAGAAACCCTAGCGGCGGTGCGTCGTTAAGCCGCCGCACATCTCTCGCCACTAATCTGGGGAAAAGGCTGGAACCGGCACTTGATTGCCGCGCTTCCGCGTATGACATTCCATTGAAAGCCCGTGGGCTTCCTCCGCGGGCACGGAGTATCGGACTAAATGCCCAGTTTCGCTCGCGAGCTTGAACAGACCCTCCACAACGCGCTTGGCGAGGCCAGCCGCCGCCGGCACGAGTATGCGACCCTCGAGCATCTGCTGATTGCGCTCATCGACGACGAGCATGCCTCGAAGGTGATGACCGCGTGCGGCGTGAGCCGTGACGAGCTTCGTGCATCCGTGAAGCAATATCTCGACAATGAGCTCGGCGCCCTCGTCGCCGACAGCGCGACCGACCCGACACCGACGAGCGGCTTCCAGCGCGTGGTCCAGCGCGCGATCCTGCACGTCCAGTCGTCGGGCCGCGACGAAGTGACCGGAGCGAACGTGCTGGTCGCCCTCTTCTCGGAGCGCGAAAGCTACGCCGTATATTTCCTCCAGCAGCAGGACATGAGCCGCCTCGATGCGGT
>DASURT010000056.1:0-4843 GCA_036375515.1 Sphingomicrobium sp. | reverse complement strand
CGCGAATTCGAACGGTACGACCAAGTGCGCAAGGCGCACACCTACCGGCTGGCCGAGCAAGAAGACGACGAGTTCGACGACGAGTACCGGATCGCCACGCTGGACTTCGAGCCTTTCCTGCGCGGCGGCGATGCGGACAAGGCGCGCTTCGCCGACGAACTCGGGAAAGCCCTGCACGAGATCGGCTTCGCCGTGCTGACCGGTCACGGCGTGGACGCGGCGCTGTATGACGAGATGCACGATCATGTGCTGGACCTGTTCACAAGCACGCCGATCGAGCGAAAAATGCGTTTTCGCGCAGAGCGGCACGGCTCGGTCAGCCAGGGCTATTTCCCGCTCGAGGAGACGAGCGACATCCACCCCGATCTCGTCGAGGGCTGGGTCTGGTGCAGGCGCGCATTCGACATTCCGCAGGAGCGGGAACGGCCATTCCGGCCCGAAGCCTATTGGCCGAAGGCCGAATATGAGCCGCAATTCAGGCGCCTGGTGCTGGCCCACGAACCCTTGTTCAAGCCGATCGCGCAGGCGATTTTCCAGGGCCTCGGCGTCGATCCGCACATTTATGACCGCAAGCTGACGCGCACCAATTTCGGCCTTCGGCTGAACTATTATCCCCCGATGACGGCCGACCAGGACCGTTCGGGCGCCGGCCGTCTGCTCGGTCACGAGGACGTGGACCTGTTCACCATCCTGCCCGCATCGCGCACCGACGGGCTCCAGGTCTGGAATCATCGCAGCGGCAAATGGGTGCGGATGCGCGCTCCGGCCGGCTCGATCATCATCAACACCGGCGATTACATGCAGCGGATCAGCAATGACCGGCTGCCGTCGACGACGCACCGCGTCGGCAAGCCGAGCGACGGCTCCCACCTTCACGCCGCCCGCGTGTCCTTCCCGATGGCCGTGTATGTGTGGGAAGACGAGGTTCTCGAGGTGCTGCCCGGGTTGGGCACGCCCCGATATCCGCCGATCAAGGCGATCGCCTTTCACACTCGGAGCACGAGCAAATTCTACGGCGACGACTACGCCGTTGACGCTCCCTGACGCTCGCGCGCCCTTGGCAAAACCGCTCTTCCTTGGCATGGGCCGATATGGCCCACCCCAGCGACGCCTCCGACATTGCCCTTGGACTGACGTTTGACGACGTCCTGCTGCAGCCGCTCGAATCCTCCGTGCTTCCGAGCCAGGCCGATACCCGGACCCGGCTGACCCGCGAGATCCCGCTCAACATCCCGATCCTGTCCTCGGCGATGGACACGGTGACCGAGGCCGACATGGCGATCGCGCTCGCCCAGCTCGGCGGGATCGGCGTGCTTCACCGCAACATGGAGCCCGAGGCGCAGGCCGCGGCGGTCCGCCAGGTGAAGCGCTTCGAAAGCGGAATGGTCGTGAACCCGATCACCATGACCCCGGACCAGACGCTGGCCGAGGCGCTGGAGCTGATGAAGGCCAACAGGATCAGCGGAATCCCGATCGTCGAGGCCAGCGGGAAGCTCGCCGGGATCCTCACCAACCGCGACGTCCGCTTCGCCGAGAACCCGAAGCAGCCGGTGAGCGAGTTGATGACCAGCGAAAACCTGGCGACGGTCTCGATCGGCACGAGCCAGGACGAGGCCCGCCGGATCCTCCACCAGCGCCGCATCGAGAAATTGCTGGTGATCGACGCGGGCAACCACTGCGTCGGCCTGATCACGGTCAAGGACATCGAGAAGTCGGTCGCGGCGCCCTTCGCGACCAAGGACGTGGAAGGGCGGCTGCGCGTCGCCGCCGCGACCACCGTCGGGGACCTTGGATACGCCCGGTCCGAAGCTCTGATCGAGGCGGGCTGCGACTGCATCGTTATCGACACGGCGCACGGCCACAACATCGACGTCGGGCGCGCCGTCGAGCGGGTCAAGACCTTGTCCAATTCGGTTCAGGTCGTGGCCGGGAACGTCGCGACGGCCGATGCCGCGAAGGCGCTGGTCGACGCCGGCGCCGACGCGATCAAGGTCGGCATCGGCCCCGGTTCGATCTGCACGACCCGGATCATCGCCGGGGTGGGGGTGCCGCAGCTCACGGCGGTCATGGAGGCGGCGCGCATCGGCTCGAAGGCCGGCGTGCCGGTGATCGCGGACGGCGGAATCCGGACCAGCGGCGACATCGCCAAGGCGCTCGCCGCGGGCGCTTCGGCGGTCATGGTGGGATCGCTTCTCGCCGGGACCGAGGAAGCTCCGGGCGAAGTGTTCCTCTACCAGGGCCGCGCGTACAAATCCTATCGCGGCATGGGCTCGGTCGGAGCGATGGCGCGCGGATCGGCGGACCGCTATTTCCAGCAGGACATCAAGGACCAGTTGAAGCTCGTGCCCGAGGGGATCGAGGGCCAGGTCCCGTTCAAGGGCCCGGTGCGCGAGATCATCCACCAGCTGGTCGGGGGCGTGAAGGCGGCGATGGGCTATACCGGCTCGACGACCATCGCCGAGCTAAAGAAGCGCGCCAAATTCGTGCGCATCACCAACGCGGGCCTTTCGGAGAGCCATGTCCACGACGTCGCGATCACCCGCGAGGCTCCGAACTATCCGACTCGTTAGGTCATGACTCCCGCCGCGCGGCTCCAGGCGGCGATCGAGATCCTCGACGAGGCGGTCGCCTCGGCTCGCGACGACGGGCCGCCGGCCGATGTCATCGTCACCCGTTATTTCAAGCACCGGCGCTATGCCGGATCGAAGGATCGCCGGGCGGTGCGCGAGCTCGTATTTCAAGCGATCCGCCGGCCCGCGGAGCGCCCCTCGAGCGGCAGGGCGGCGATGCTCGGCCTTGCCGGGGACGATCCCGAAATGCTGGAGCTGTTCGGCCAGCCGCGCGGGCCCGAGCCGATCGCGGAAGACGAGGATCGGGCAGTCGCGGGTCTCGTCCCGCAATGGCTCGTCCCGGAGCTGTCGCCGCTGGTCGACGAGCGGGAATGGCCGGCGCTTCTGGAGCGCGCGGCGGTCGATCTTCGAGTCAATGCGCCTCGCGCTTCCCGTGACGAAATCCTGCGCGAGTTCCCGGCTGGAGCGCCGACGCCGCTGAGCCCGTGGGGCATCCGGCTGCCGTCCGGCAGCCGCGTCGACGATCATCCGGCATTTCACGCCGGCCTCATCGAGGTCCAGGACGAAGGCAGCCAGCTGATCGCCCTCGCCTGCGAAGCTCGGGACGGCGATCTCATCATCGACCTGTGCGCCGGGGCGGGCGGCAAGTCGCTGGCGCTCGCCGCGGCCGCGCCGGGCGCGCAGATTCTCGCCACCGATACCAGCCGCGCGAGGCTGTCGAAGCTTGCGCCACGCGCCGAGCGGGCAGGGGTGAGTATCGAAACGCGGCTGCTCAATCCGCCCAGCGAGCTTGCCGAGCTCGTCGACTGGAGGGCCAGCGCCGATCTTGTCCTCGTCGACGCGCCATGTTCGGGAAGCGGCACCTGGCGCCGCAATCCCGAGGGGCGCTGGCGCTTGACGCCGGATCGCCTCGATCGGCTGGTTGCGCTTCAGCGGCGCCTGCTCGACGCCGGCGCGGAATTGGTGCGCCCGGGCGGGCGCCTGGTCTATGCCGTTTGTTCGCTCCTGTCCCGCGAAGGGGCAGGCGGGATTCAGGCCTTCCTCAGCCGCCATTCATCGTGGCAAGTCCAGGAAACGCCCTTCGCCGCCGGGCGTTCGGACGGTGCCGGCCGCCTGCTCACCCCCGGGCACGACGGCACCGACGGCTTTTTCGTCGCGCGGCTCGGGCGTCCGTGCTAGGCGGCGCGGTTGAAGTGGAGGGATTGATGGGTTTTCTGCCTCGCGTCCTGTTGGTCGGCCTTGCCAGCGTTGCACTCGCTTCGCCGGTGATCGGCCAGAAGCCCGACGACCAAATCAGCCCGAAATCGGTCGAGTTGCAGCGCCAGGGCAAGGCCCTGCTCGCCGCCGGCAAGCTAGAGCAGGCGGAAGACATTCTCGAGACCTCGCTGGCGGTCGATCCGCGCAACCGCTGGGCGTTCGTCGATCTCGCTCGCGTCGCGGAAAAGCAGCACCTCTACGGCAAGGCCATCCGGATGACGAACAAGGCCCTGCAGCTCGAGCCGAACGATCCGGACGCGATCGCCGTCCAGGGTGAGGCGATGGTCGAGCTCGGAGCGGTCGCGAGGGCGCAGCAGAACTTGCAGAAGCTGCAGACGATTTGCCGGCAGGGGTGCCCGCAGGTCGCGCAGCTCTCGGCCGCGATCACCCGCGGCCCGACCGTCGCGGCGGCGTCCAAGACGCCGGAAGTTCGGCCCAAGAATTGACGGCCCCAACAGGCCGTCACCCCGTCTTCAGAGCCGGGGTCTGCCCTCTTTGCTGGAGACACGAAGCAAAGGCGAATGCCGGATCAAGTCCGGCATGACGACAGGTAGCGCGCCAGCTCGACGAACTCGGCGACGCTGAGCGTCTCGGCGCGGCGCCGCGCATCGATTCCGAGCGTCTCCAGCGCATCCAGCGCTCCCGGGAATGACTTGAGGCTGGAGCGCAGCATCTTGCGGCGTTGGCCGAAGGCGGCTTCGGTCAGGCGTTCCATGACCATGGGACTGATCCCCGGCGGCTCCTCGGCGGGTACGATGTGCACCACGGCCGACGCCACATTCGGTGGCGGAACGAAGGCGGAGCGGTTCACGCTCATCGCGATCCGCGGCTCCGATCGCCATTGCGCCGCGATCGACAGGCGGCCGTAAGCCTCCGGGCCGGGCCTGGCGACGATCCGCTCGGCGACTTCCTTCTGGAACATCAGGGTCAGCGAACTCCACCACGGCGGCCAGTCGCCGCCGAGCCATTTGAGAAGAAGCGCGGTGCCCACGTTATAGGGCAGGTTGGCGACGACG
>DASURT010000055.1:0-3402 GCA_036375515.1 Sphingomicrobium sp. | reverse complement strand
TTGTCGAATTGCCGACAGGTCGGAAATCCGTTACGAAAGTGTAATCGATTTGGCCGGGGGCGCCGGCGACGGCGGGAGACAATGAAATGGCGGATCTGGGGATCGCGCGCTTGAACAAGGATGCGGGAATCAACGGGACTTTGACCCGCGCCGACCTTGCCGACATCGTCCATCGCCGCCTCGGCCTGTCGCGCGCGGAATCGGCGGGCGTGGTGGAACGCGTGCTGCACCATACGTGTCACGCGCTGGCCGACGGCCAGAATGTCAAGATTTCGGGGTTCGGAACGTTCATCCTGCGCGACAAGGGCCGGCGCATCGGGCGCAATCCCAAGACTGGCGTCGAAGTGCCCATCGCTCCGCGGCGCGTGATGACCTTCCGCGCCAGCCAGATCATGCGCGACCGGATCGCCAAGGGCTAAGGTATCGTGGCGGCCGGAGAAAAGGACCCCGGCGCGCTTCTGACGATTGGCGAGTTGTCGCAGGAGCTGGGGGTCGCCCAGCACATCCTGCGTTATTGGGAAACCAGATTCCCGCAATTGAGGCCCATGCAGCGGGCGGGCAACCGGCGCTATTATCGCCCCGCGGACGTCGATCTCGCCAGGCGGATCCACCGTCTGCTCTACCAGGAAGGCTATACGGTCCGCGGCGTGCAGAAGCTGCTTCGCGACAAGCAGGCGCAGGCGGTCGAGGTCGCGACCGCCGCTCGCGAGGCCGTCGAGCCTGTCGAGCCCGCGCACAAGGCCGAGGGCGTCGACGTTTTCCGGCTGATCGCCTTGCGCAATCGGCTGGCCGAGGCGCTCGAAGGCTAGGGTCCAAACCTAGTCCGTAAGCTCGCGCGGCAGGATCAGCTCGTGGATCCGGCCGGTTCCCGGCCCGGCATCGCCCCAGGTTTCGATGTCCAGCTCAATCACGGCGGCGGCGGCGGTCGGGAATTTCGATTCGACGCGCGCTCGCAAGCCCTCGCCGTCGTCGCCCGCAAGCGCGAGGACCAGTTGCTGCAGCCCGGGATTATGGCCGACGATCATCGCTCTCCCGACGCGGTCGGGAACCGCGCGGATGACGCCGATCAAGCTCTGGACGGTCGCCTCGTAAATCCGGGAATCGACGCCGATCTCCAGGTCTTCGCCATAGCCCGCGGCAAAGTCCTCGAGCGTCTCCTGCACCCGAACCGCGGCGCTCGCGAGCACCAGGTCGAACCGCATCTTCCGCCGCTTGAGCTCCTTTCCCATTTGCCGCGCCGACTTGCGCCCGCGCTCGTTCAGCGGCCGGTCGAAATCGTCGAGCCCGGGCTCATCGCGGCTCGACTTGGCGTGACGCAGGATCGTGAGGCTCTTCATTGACCGACTCCATCGCGCGAACGGGCTGAGTGGCGAGACGCTGTTCGACCCGAGCGATCGCATGGTCGAGCGGAACGCGCCGGATCGACACTCCGGCGGGGAACGCGGACAATAGCCGCGACGGCATCGCGGCCGACAGAATCACGAAGACGCCCTGGTCGCCCTCGCGGCGTATCAATCGCCCGAAGGCTTGCGCGAGTCGAGCGCGAACGACCCGGTCGTCATAGGCGCTCCCGCCCCGCTCATCCTGAGCTTGTCGAAGGGCCGCCATGCGACGCGCCGCGTGGAGCACGGTCGGCCGCGGCCACGGCACCCGCTCCATGACCACGAGGCGAAGCGATTCGCCGGGCACGTCGACACCGTCCCTCAAGGCGTCGGTGCCGAGCAGCGAGGTGCGCGGGTCGTCGCGGAAAATGTCGACCAGGGTCCCCGCATCGATCGGATCGACATGCTGCGCGAGGAGCGGCAGGCCGGCGCGCGCCAACCGGTCGGCGATCCGCGCGTGCACGGCCTTCAGCCGCTGGATTGCGGTGAACAGGCCGAGCGTGCCGCCGCCGGCCGCCTCCACCAGCCGCGCATAGGCTCCGGCAAGCGAGGCGATATCGCCCTGGCGGACGTCGGTCACGATCAGCACTTCCGAACAGGCGGCGTAGTCGAACGGGCTCTCCGCCTCGAAATGATCGGCGGGAATGGCGAGGTGCAGAGCGCCCGTGCGCGCCTCGGCGGCGGGCCATCCTTCGCCGCCGCGCAGGGTCGCCGAGGTGACGAGCACTCCGTCCGCGGGCGCGATCACCGCCGCGGCGAGCGGCTTGGTGGGGTCGAGCCAGCGGCGTTGGATCGCGACGTCATATTCGCGCCCGTCCACCCGCTCGACCGCCAGCCAGTCGACGAACTCGGGGTCGGCCTCCCCGCCGATCCGCCCGAGCAGGGCGATCCACGCGGCGAGTGCCTCGCGCCGCCACGTGAGGCCGCGGATCGCGCCTTCGACCCGGGCCCGGGCCTGAGCGTCGAGCCAGTCGGGTGCATCTTCGAGCACCGCTTCGAGCCTGCGCGCCAGCGCGGCGAGCGGCTTTTGCAGTTGCTCGAGCGCGGCCATCGATGCGGCGGCCTGCGAAACCAGGGCGCCGTCTGCCTCGGCCAGCTCGGTCTCCAGCCCGTAGCCCGCCTCCTGCGCCTTGGCCCGCGCGTAAACCGTCCCGCGCACTTCGCCGAGCAACCCCTCGACCGGCCCGAACGGCGCGCCCTCGATCAGTCGCTGCAGCCAGCCGTCGGACGGCAGCGCCCTGGCCGCCTCGACCGCCGAATCGAGCGCCCGATTGCCCTCGTCATCGTAGGAGGCGAGGTCCATCAGCCGCGCCGCGAGCCCGCGCCGGCGCCCTCGCGAGCGCCCCTCTGGACCGACGATCCAGCGCCTCAGCTCGATCGCCTCCTGGCCTCCGAACGCGACCGCGAAGGTGGAATCGGCGGCATCGAACAAATGGTGCCCCTCGTCGAACAGGATTCGCGACGGCGCGTCCTCGCGGGCCCGGGCCGCATTGACCATCACCAGGGCATGATTGGCGATGACGAGGTGGGCCTGGCGGCTCGCCCGCTCGGCGCGTTCGATGAAGCAGCGCCGGTAGTGCGGGCAGCCGGCATAGACGCATTCTCCCCGCCGGTCGGTGAGCGCGGCGGCTCCCGCACGGCGGAACAGGCTCGGAAGCCAGCCCGGGAGGTCGCCCCCGACCATGTCGCCATCTTTCGTATAGGCCGCCCACCGCCCGACCAGCTGCGCGAGGATTGCCGCCCGTCCCGAGAAAGCGCCCTGAAGCGCATCCTCGAGATTGAGCAGGCAAAGATAATTCTCGCGTCCCTTGCGGACGACGATCTTGCGCGCCCGCTCCTCGGCATCCGCGAACAGCTTCGGCCCCTCGCCGTCGAGCTGCCGCTGGAGCGCCTTGGTGAAGGTCGAGACCCAGACCGTCCCGCCCGATGCTTCCGCCCACAGCGACGCCGGCGCGAGATAAGCGAGCGTCTTGCCGATCCCCGTCCCCGCTTCCGCGAGCAGCATATTCGGCGCGTCCTT
>DASURT010000054.1:0-7034 GCA_036375515.1 Sphingomicrobium sp. | reverse complement strand
CACCGCCGACAGCGGGCAGCGCACCTGGACCGCGATGATCTACCTGAACGAGCCCGAGGACGGCGGCGCGACGCGTTTCAAAACGATCGGAAAGACGATCCAGCCCGAAACGGGCAAGCTGCTCGCGTGGAACAATTTGCTGCCCGACGGGCGGCCGAACCCGGCGACCCTTCACCAGGGGATGAAGGTTCGGCGCGGCACGAAATATGTCCTGACCAAATGGTTCCGGCAGCAGCCGGCCGGTTGAGGCTGGCCTTATTCGACCGCGCTTCCGGCGGCATCTTCAAGCGGCCTCACGTGAACGCTCTTGATGTTGGTGAACTCGCGGATCCCGTAGGCCGAGCATTCGCGGCCATAACCCGAATGCTTGACTCCGCCGAACGGCATGCGCGGGTCGGAACGCACGTTCTCGTTGACGAAGCTCAGGCCCGCGTCGAGCTCCCGCGCGGCGATCCGCCGGCCGCGGTCGAGGTCGCCGGTCAGGACGCCCGAGCCGAGGCCGAATTCGCTTGAGTTGACGATCCGGATCGCGTCGCGCTCGTCCTCCGCGGCGATGATCGCCGCGACCGGGCCGAACACCTCCTCGTCATGGGCCGGCTGGCCCGGAAGCACGTTGGTGAGGACCGTCGCCGGATACCAGGCGCCCGGCCGGTCGGGCACCTTGCCGCCAAGCAGGAGCCGCGCGCCCTTGCGCACGCTCTCCGTCACCTGGGCGTGGATCGCGTCGCGCGCCTTGACGCTCTGCATCGGCCCGAGCTTGGTCCCGGCCTTCAGCGGATCGCCCATCTCGTAGCCGCGCATCGCGTCGGTCAGCGCCGACTCGAACTGCTCGAGCACCGGACGGACGACGATGAAGCGCTTGCCCGCGATGCAGCTCTGGCCGCCGTTCACCATCCGCGCGATCGCGGCGACCCTGGCCGCGGCACGAATGTCGGCATCCTCCAGGACGACATAGGCGTCCGAGCCGCCGAGCTCGAGCACGCACTTCTTGAGCACCGAGCCGGCCGCCGTCGCCACGCTCCGCCCGGCGGTCACGCTTCCGGTCAGGGTGACCGCGGCGACGTGATCGTCCCGGATCAGCGCCGCAACGTCGCTGCTCGGCAGGATCAAGGTCCGGAACAGGTCCGTGGGAACGCCGGCCTCGTGCAGCACCCGCTCGATCGCCAACGCGCAGCCGGGGACGTTGCTGGCGTGCTTCAGGATCATTCCGTTGCCGGCCATCAGCGCAGGCGGGATGGCGCGGAATGCCTGCCAGAACGGGAAGTTCCACGGCATGACCGCGAGCACGATGCCCAGCGGATTGAAGGTGACGAACGCCTCGGGCCCGCCGATGTCCGCCGGCTGGTCGGCGAGATAGCCCTCTGCGCGATCGGCGAACCAGTCGCAATTGACGGCGCATTTCTCGACTTCGGCGTGGCCGTCCGTGATCGTCTTGCCCATCTCTTCGGTCATCAGTCGCGCGAACTCGTTGCTGCGCGCGCGAAGAATCACCCCGGCCTTGTGGACGATCCGGGCCCGCTCGGCGAAGGAGGTGCGCCGCCACTTCAGGAACTCGGCGTGCGCGGCCCCGGCGACGGTATGCGCCTCGTCCATGCTGTGCTGGTCGTAGGAGCGCCCCGGCTCCCCGGTCGCCGGATTGACCGTCCGGATTTGTTCGCGAACCGCCGGTCGATCGACTTCGAGCTGCTCAGCCATGCCTTACTCCTTCCACTGCCCCTCCCAAGAACGCGCGAGGCGAAGGTTCAGGCCGACTCGGCCGAACGGCTCGCCTCGAACAGGAACCAGGTGCGCCGCTCGGCCTCGTCGATCCAGTTTTCGAGCAGGCTCGCGGTCGCGACGTCATTGCGCTCGTCGCACAGCGCATGGGTGCGGCGCAGCTCGTTCGCGAGTTGCTTGTTGTCCTCGCGAAGCTCGGCGAGCATGTCGAGCGGGGTCACATAGTCCGAATCATTGTCGAGCACGCGCTGGAGCCGCCCGATCTCGCCGATCGAGTGGACCGTCCGGCCGCCGATCTTGCGCACGCGCTCGGCGATCGGGTCGGCGGTCGCGAAAATCTGGTCGGCCTGCTCGTCGAGCAGCAGGTGATAATCGCGGAAATGCGGCCCCGACACGTGCCAGTGAAAGTTCTTGGTCTTGACGTAGAGCGCGAACGTGTCGGCGAGCAGCGCGTTGAGCGCGGCGGAAACGTCGCGGACCGCGTCCGGACCGAGGTCGGTCGGAGTCGCCAGCGCTTCCTTCTTGCGCATGATTAGGACGTCTTCGGTACTCATCAAAGGGTCTCCTTGTCTCGGGGTCTTACGGAGCTGGCCAAGACCGGCCAGCACGCAACGAGGCTCTTAAGGCCCGCAAATTGCAGTTGGGGGTGACATCGGCCGTTTTGAAATGAGTTGTTTGGATCGCCATGATCGGGCCAGTCGATCAGTGCGGCGTGCCCCGACCTTACCGCCACAGGTTTGTCCTCGCGAGATCGAGCACCTCGTCGCCCCGGCCGCTCATCACCGCCTTGACCATGAACAGGGTGAAACCCTTGGCCATTTCGGCGGTGACCTTCGGCGGCATCGCCAGCTCCTGCCGGTTGACCACCGCGTCGACCAGCGCCGGACCGTCATGCTCAAGCGCTTCGCGCAGGCCCCGCTCGACCTCTTCGGGTCGTTCGATCCGAATGCCCCGGATACCGATCGCTTCGGCCATCGCCGCGAAGTTCGGATTGTCGAGGCCGACCCCGAAGTCGAGAATGCCCGCCGTCTTCTGCTCGATCGCGACGAAGCCGAGCGAACCGTTGTTGAAGACGATGATCTTGACCGGCAGATCGAGCTGCCGGAGGCTGAGGAAGTCGCCCATCAGCATCGCGAACCCGCCGTCGCCCGACAGCGAGACGACCTGGCGGTCCGGGCAGGCGGCCTGCGCGCCGATCGCCTGCGCCATCGCATTGGCCATCGACCCGTGGTTGAACGAGCCCAGCAGTCGCCGCTTGCCGTTCATGTGGACATAGCGCGCCGCCCAGACGGTCGGCAGGCCAACGTCGCAGGTGAAGATCGTGTCGTCCGCCGCCAGCTCGCCGAGCACCTTGGCGACCTGCTGCGGGTGGATCGGGCCCGTGCCGGGCTCGGCGAGTTCGTCGAGCGATTCACGCGCTTTGGCATAATGGACGAGCGCCCGCTCGAGGTGGGCGCCGTCTGTCTTCGGCTCGATCTTCGGGAGCAGGGCCTGGACGGTGGAAGCGACGTCGCCGACGAGGCCGAGCTCGATCGGCGTCCGCCGACCGAGGTTCCCGGGCCGGATGTCGACCTGGGCGATCCGCGCCTTGTCGGGGAAGAACTGCCGGTACGGGAAGTCCGCTCCGAGGACCAGCAGGGCGTCGCAGTCGGCCATTGCGAAATAGCCCGACGAAAAGCCGATGAGCCCGGTCATCCCGACGTCGAACGGATTGTCGCCTTCGACATGCTCCTTGCCGCGGATCGTATGGACGATCGGCGCGTGAAGCTTCACCGCGAGCGACAGCAATTGCTCCCGGGCGCCGGCGCAGCCCGCGCCGCAGAGAAGGGTGACGCGCTTCGATTCGTTCAAGAGCCTGGCCAGCGCCTCAATGTCCTCCGCCCGAGCGGCCGTCCGGGGGTTGCGCGGGAGCAGGTCGACGGCTTCGGCCTCGGGCGCGGCCTCCGCCTCCTCGAGGGCCACGTCGCCGGGGATCACGACGACCGCGACTCCGCGCTTGCCGACCGCTTCCCGAATCGCAGTCTGGAGCACGCGCGGCATTTGCGCGGGCGTCGATATGAGCTCGCAATAATGGCTGCACTCGCGGAACAGGCTCTCCGGGTGCGTTTCCTGAAAGTAGCCGGAGCCGATCTCCGCGGTCGGAATCTGCGCGGCGATCGCGAGCACCGGAACGCGCGAGCGGTGGCAGTCGAACAGCCCGTTGATCAGGTGGAGGTTGCCGGGGCCGCAGCTTCCCGCGCAGACCGCGAGGCTGCCGGTCAGATGCGCTTCCGCGCCCGCGGCGAACGCGGCGACCTCCTCGTGACGGACATGGAGCCACTCGATGCCGCCATTCGCGCGAACGGCATCGGTCAGCGCGTTCAGGCTGTCGCCGACGATGCCATAGATCCGCCGGACGCCGGCCGCGGCCAGTGTGTCGATGAACTGCGCGGCGACGGTCTGCGCCATGGCTGTCTAACGGGCCGGCGCGGCGCTTGCTCCATGAAAAATCGACGTTGGCTGTCGCCCCTCGCTGCGCTCGTGCGCTCCAGCGCTTCGACATGCGCCGGCATGTCGGCGCTGGAGCGGGCGAAGGGATTCGAACCCTCGACCCCAACCTTGGCAAGGTTGTGCTCTACCCCTGAGCTACGCCCGCTCTTGAGCTGACGCCGGCGCGTTCCATGACGCTTCCCGGCGGAGGTGAGGCGGGCGCCTAGCATGGGCCCCGCCCGTCCCGCAAGCGGCGCGTTCACGAGTGCTTGTGGCGACCGCCGCAGCCGCCCATATGGGCGCGAACGCAAGCTTTTGAAGGGAACTTCCCGGCCCGTGGCGACCCTTGGGCTCACCGAAGCCGAACGCGAATCGATCGAGCGTTTCGAGGCCGATGTCATCCAGCCGTCGATGACCTCGCTGGTCGTGCTCGATTTCCGGTCGGACCGGAGCGGCGCCAGCAAGCAGCTCTCGCCCGTGCTCGACAAGATCGCCGCCGATTATGCCGGGAAGGGCGTCGGGCTCGCCAGGATCGACGTCGACAAGGACAAGTTGATCGCCGCGCAGTTCCGGATTCAGTCGATCCCGACGGTCTATGCGATCTACCGCGGACAGCCGGTCGCGGACCTCACCAACTATCGCACCGAAGGCCAGCTCAAGAGCGCGCTCGACCAATTGCTCAAGCAGTTGAAGATCGAGGCCGAGGGCGCGACGCCTCAGGCGGAGATCGAACCGCTCGTCGCCATGGGCGAACAGGTGCTGGGCCAGGGCGATGGCCCACGCGCCGTGTCGATCTTCCGGCAGGTGCGCGAGCTGGCGCCCGACGATCCGGCTGTGATCGGCGGACTGGTCCGGGCGCTGGTCGCCACCGGCGAGACGGAAGAGGCGCGCCAGGCGCTCGATGGCCTTGCGCCCGATCTCGCCAAGGCTCCGGAGATCGCACGCGCCAAAGCGGCGCTCGAGCTCGCGTCCGCGCCGAAAGTCGACGCAGGCCCGCTCGAAACGCGGCTCGTTGCCGATCCCGACGACCATGAGGCGCGCTTCGAGCTTGCCGGCGCCAGGATGGCCGCCGGCGATCGCGACGCGGCGGCGGACGCCTTGCTCGAGATCGTCAAGCGCGACCGCGAATGGAACGACGGCGCGGCGCGCAAGCGATTCCTCCAGCTGCTCGAGGCCCAGGGCCTCGAGGACCCGTGGTCGAGCGCCCAGCGCCGCCGGCTTTCGGCCCTGCTCTTCACATGAGCCGGCTGCTTCGAGTTCCGATTTTCCCGCTTGCCGGAGCGATCCTGTTCCCGCGCTCGCAGCTTCCGCTGCACATCTTCGAGCCGCGCTACCGGGAGATGGTGCGCGATGCGATCGAGGGCTCGGGCCAGATTGCGATGATCCAGCCGCTCCGGCTCGACGACAACAACGAGGCGCCGCTGTACGGCGTCGGCTGCGTCGGGGAGCTGGTCGGGATCGAGGAGCTGGAGGACGGCCGGTACAACATCGTCCTTCTGGGCTCGCATCGCTTCCGGTTGATCCGCGAAGCCGAGGTCGACTCGCCCTATCGCTGCGCCGAAGTCGATGTCGAAGCGTTCGACGACAGCGACCCGCCGGCGCTCTCGCTCGGACAGCGCGCCGAAGTCGAACGCGAGGCGCGCCGCCTCGGCGACGCGATGGGGCTCGCGGTCGACTGGCATGCCGTCAGCCGTCTCGACGACGAGATGCTGGTCAACGCGATCGCGCAGGTCGCTCCGTTCGACATCGGCGCCAAGCAGGCGCTGCTCGAACAGGAGTCGCTCACCGGCCGCGCCGACCTGGCTGTCCAGCTGATGCAGTTCCACCGCGCCGCCGTGACCGGCGGGGTCGAGATCGAGCCGACGCTTCAGTAACTAGATCGGCAGGCCCCTGAGCAGCAGCGGAAGGTCGCCGCTGGTGCCGCGCGCCTCATTCATCAGCCGGTTCCTGAGCGGCGAGATCCGCTCGACGAGCCCCATGCCGAAGCGGCGGACCGCCGACGCGGTCTTTCCCGGCACCCCGTAGATCCGGGTCAGGCTATCGGTGGCGACCGCGACCGACAGCGAATCGAGCGAGCGCCAGCGCTGGTAGCGGTCGAGCAGCTGCTTGTCGCCAAGATCGAGGCCCAGCCGGGCGCCTTCGACCAGCACCTGCGCGAGCGCGGCGACGTCCCGAAAGCCGAGGTTGAGGCCCTGGCCCGCAATCGGATGGATCGCGTGCGCGGAATCGCCGGCCAGCGCGACGCGCCTGGCGGTGATCCGGGCGGCGTGATGGAAGCCGAGGGGATAGGACGAGCGCGGCGCGAGCATCGCGATTTTGCCGAGGAAGCCGCCCATCGCGGCCTCGGCCTCGGCGGCGAAGTCCGCGTCGCTGAGCGACAGCCAGCCGGCGGCGTCATCCCGCGGCACCGACCAGACGATCGCCGAGCGATGCCCGCCCGAATCGTCGGTCATCGGGAGAAGCGCGAACGGGCCGCCGGGATAGAAGATCTCGTAGGCCACATGGTCGTGCGGACGCTCGTGCCGGAGCACCGACACGATGGCGTTATGGTCGTATTGCCAGCGTGCGATCCGGATCCCGGCAGATTCGCGGGTCGGCGAGTTGCGCCCTTCGGCCCCGACCAGCAGCGGCGCCGAGAGCCTGCGGCCGTCCTCAAGCGCAACCACAACCCCGTGGTCGGCCCGGTCGACCCCGGCGACGCGCGACTTCCACAAGAGCCAGATGTTGGGCCCGGCCTCGGCGCGCGCCTGAAGCGCGGCCCTGAGGTTGCGATTCTCGTGCATCCAGCCAAGCGGTTCATCGTCGTCAGGGTCGAAGTGGAGGCCGCCGGGCTCGAGCCCGTCCGCGAC
>DASURT010000053.1:0-2868 GCA_036375515.1 Sphingomicrobium sp. | reverse complement strand
GGCGATCCGCGCGTGCACGGCCTTCAGCCGCTGGATTGCGGTGAACAGGCCGAGCGTGCCGCCGCCGGCCGCCTCCACCAGCCGCGCATAGGCTCCGGCAAGCGAGGCGATATCGCCCCGGCGGACGTCGGTCACGATCAGCACTTCCGAGCAGGCGGCGTAATCGAACGGGCTCTCCGCCTCGAAGTGATCGGCGGGAGTGGCGAGGTGCAGAGCGCCGGTGCGCGCCTCGGCGGCGGGCCATCCTTCGCCGCCGCGCAGGGTCGCCGAGGTGACGAGAACTCCGTCAGCCGGGGCGATCACCGCCGCGGCGAGCGGCTTGGTGGGGTCGAGCCAGCGGCGTTGGATCGCGACGTCATATTCACGCCCGTCCACCCGCTCAACCGCCAGCCAGTCGACGAACTCGGGGTCGGCCTCCCCGCCGATCCGCCCGAGCAGGGCGATCCACGCGGCGAGCGTCTCGCGCCGCCACGTGAGGCCGCGGATCGCGCCTTCGACCCGGGCGCGGGCCTGGGCGTCGAGCCAGTCGGGTGCATCCTCGAGCACCGCTTCGAGGCGGCGCGCCAGCGCGGCGAGCGGCTTCTGCAGTTGCTCGAGCGCGGCCATCGATGCGGCGGCCTGCGAGACCAGGGCGCCGTCCGCCTCGGCCAGCTCGGTCTCCAGCCCGTAGCCCGCCTCCTGCGCCCTGGCCCGCGCGTAAACCGTCCCGCGCACTTCGGCGAGCAGCGCCTCGACCGGCCCGAACGGCGCGCCCTCGATCAATCGCTGAAGCCAGCCGTCGGAGGGCAGCGCCTTGGCCGCCTCGACCGCCGAATCCAGCGCCCGATTGCCCTCGTCATCGTATGAAGCGACATCCATCAGCCGCGCCGCGAGCCCACGCCGGCGCCCTCGCGAGCGCCCCTCGGGGCCGACGATCCAGCGTCTCAGCTCGATCGCTTCCTGGCCTCCGAACGCGATCGCGAAGGTCGAATCGGCGGCATCGAACAAATGGTGCCCCTCGTCGAACAGGATCCGCGACGGCGCGTCCTCGCGGGCCCGGGCCGCATTGACCATCACCAGGGCATGATTGGCGATGACGAGGTCCGCCTGGCGGCTCGCCCGCTCGGCCCGTTCGATGAAGCAGCGCCGATAGTGCGGGCAGCCGGCATAGACGCATTCTCCCCGCCGGTCGGTGAGCGCGGCCGCTCCGGCGCGGCGGAACAGGCTCGGAAGCCAGCCGGGGAGGTCGCCTCCGACCATGTCGCCGTCCCTCGTGTAAGCGGCCCAGCGGCCGACCAGCTGCGCGAGGATCGCGGCGCGGCCCGAATAGGCTCCCTGGAGCGCGTCCTCGAGATTGAGCAGGCAGAGGTAGTTTTCGCGGCCCTTGCGGATCACGATCCGGCGCGCGCGCTCCTCCGGGTCGGCGAACAGCTTGTGCCCCTCGCCGTCGAGTTGCCGCTGGAGCGCCTTGGTGAAGGTCGAGACCCAGACGGTTCCGCCCGCCTGTTCCGCCCACAAGGACGCCGGCGCGAGATAGGCCAGGGTCTTCCCGATCCCCGTCCCGGCCTCGGCCAGCAGCACATTCGGTGCGCCTTTCGCGCGCCTGGGCGCGAAGACTTGGCAAACCGCCTCCGCCATCGCGCGCTGGCCTTCGCGAGCCTCGGCGCGGCCGGTGAGCCGGTCGAGCTCGCGGCCGGCCTCGCCGGGCGGCACCTTCACCGTCAGCGGCGGCGGGCGCCCGGCGGATTCCTCCCATTGGGCCAGCCGCGAAAAGAGCATGCGCTCGCCGCGCTCGGGCCGTTCGAGCCGCGCGGCGACCAACGACGCCCAACCCCAGCCCAGGCGGTGCAGGGTGGCGTTGGACGTCCAGGCGCCCTCGCGCTCGCGCCACTCCGGATCGGCCAACGTCCCCAGCAGCCGCTCTCCAATGCGCTTCAGCGACACCGCCGACCCGGGCTCGCTCACCGGCGGCTCCAGCCCGAGCGCCCGGCTCAGCCCCGCCGCGGTCGGCACCGCGAAGCGCGCCGGATGCACGAAGGCGAACAATTCGAGCAGATCGAGGCCCGATAATTCGGGATAGCCGAGCCTTTGCCCGACCAGCGGCGCATTGAGGATAATGTGCGGAGTCTCGGCCGCACGAGCGATCGCTTCGCCGCGGCTCGCCTCGCGCACCTCTCCGTCGCCGTTGGCCAGCCAGATGCCGGCATGGGTTGCGTGCAGAGCGGGGAGGTTCGGGAGACTCACGCGTCAGGCGTGGGGTACCAGGAACGAAATGGCAACAGTCTAGCCGTTCCCCGGCGAAGGCCGGGGTCCAGGAGGCTCCGCAGGAGCCTTCCAGGACACAGGAAGAACCGAGCTCTCGCTCGCCTGGGCCCCGGCTTTCGCCGGGGAACGAGGCTCTTGCGTTCCGCGGCGCCACCCGCAACAGCGCAGGGCGTGACCGACATCCGTTCTGCCGCTCTCCAATCGAAGGCCTGGCCCTACGAGGAGGCGCGCAAGCTCTTGAAGCGCTGGCCCGACGGCAAGCCCCCAAAGGGAAGCAGCACCGATCCGATGATCTTCGAAACGGGCTACGGCCCCTCGGGCCTGCCGCACATCGGCACTTGGAACGAGGTCGCGCGCACGACCTTCGTTCGCCAGGCCTATGAGGAGCTGACCGGCGCGCCGACGCGGCTCATCGCGTTCAGCGACGACATGGACGGGCTGCGCAAGGTCCCGGACAATATTCCCAACCAAAAGATGCTCGCCGAAAACCTCGGCAAGCCGCTGACGAAAATCCCCGACCCGTTCGGAACGCACGAGAGCTTCGCGCACCACAATAATGCGATGCTGCGGAGCTTCCTCGATCGCTTCGGCTTCGACTACGAATTCGTCTCCGCGACCGATTGC
>DASURT010000052.1:0-22890 GCA_036375515.1 Sphingomicrobium sp. | reverse complement strand
TCCGCCTCGTCCTGCATCCGGACCCAGCGGAGGATCGCGCCGAGCAGGTTGCCGAGATGCAGGTCGCCCGTCGGCTGGATTCCCGAAACCACGCGCATCGCCTGAACCTCAGCCGGCATCGGTGTACGGCCTCCTGCGCCTGAGCAAGCTCTTCAGCTCCTCCTTGTCGGTTCCGCCCAAAATCCAGACCAGCGGGAAATAGACGATCATCCCGCCGGCCACGATCGCGGTGACGCCGGCGATACGCTGGCCGAAGGAGCCGTCGAACCAGCCGGCGAGCGCCGTCCGGATCGCGATCAGCGCGACCACCATCGCCCCGGCCGCGACGAGCTGGCGGGCAATCCGCGATGCGAGCCATTTCTCGATCCGGAAATGGCCCCGGCGATGGAGCAGCACGTAGAGGATGATGCAGTTGAGCCATGAGCTGATCGCCACGGCGGCCGCCAGGCCGCCGATCCCGAACGGCGGAATCAGCGCGAAATTGAGGATGATGTTGGCGACCAGGACGACGACCGCGGTCTTGACCGGGGTCGCCGTGTCGCGGCGGGCGTAAAAGCCGGGGGTCAGAACCTTGACCAGAACATAGGCTGGAAGCCCCAGGGCGACGATCGACAGGGTGAGCGCCGTGTAATGCGCGTCGCGGGCGTTGAAGCGCCCGGCTTCGAAGATCGCCGACACGAGCGGAAGCGCGCTCACCGCGAGCGCCAGCGCGGCGGGCAGGCAGAGCAGCATCGCCAGCTCGGCGGCCTGGCCCTGGACTCGAGCGGCCTTGTCGGTCTCGCCGATGTCGACGTGGCGGCTCACCTGCGGGAGGATCGCCGTGCCGATCGCGGCGCCGATCACGCCCAGCGGAAGCTGGTTGAGCCGGTCGGCGTAATTAAACCAGCTGACCGCGCCGGTGCCGATCCGGGTGAGGAAGAAAGTGTCGATGAACACGCTCACCTGATAGACGCCAGCGCCCAGCGTCGCGGGGATGACGACCCTCACGAACTGGCGGACGCCCGGAGTGACTCTCGGCCTGCGGAGCTTCAGAACAATCCCCGCGCGCTTGCAGGCGAGGATCAGGAGGCCGAGCTGGAGCACTCCGCCAACGGTCACGGCCGCCGAGATCGCGGTGGCGGTGATCGGGCCGCCCTGGCGGAAGATCAGCAGCGCGGTGAGCATCGCGAGATTGAGCAGGGCCGGCGCGATGGCCGCGGCCGTGAATCGCGCGATGCTGTTGAGGATGCCGGAGAACAGGGAAACCAGACTGATCAGCAGCAGATAGGGGAAGGTAATCCGCGTCAGCATCGTGCCGAAGGTGAGCTGGTCGCCATGCCACCCGGTGATCGCCCAGATGAACGGGCGCATCAGGGCGATGAAGAGGACCGTGAACAGGATGAGCGTCGGCAGGAAGACGGCAAGCACTTCCTCGGAGAAAAGTTTGGCTTCCGCTTCGCCGCCCGATTGCAGCCGCTGGCTGTAGAGCGGGACGAAGCCGGCCGAAAACGCGCCTTCCCCGAACAATCGGCGGAAGGTGTTCGGGAGCCGGAACGCGACGTAGAAGGCATCGGTATAGACGCCCGCGCCGAGAATCCGGCTCATCAGCATCTCGCGCGCAAAGCCCGCGATTCGGCTGACCATCGTCAGCCCGCCGATTGTGCCGGTCGCCTTGTGGAGGTTCATCCGCCGTTCGCCGTGTCGGCGTCAGGCTTCGGACGGACTCTCGGACGGCGCCTTCTCGCCCGATCCGTTGCCGTTGCCCTCGCCCTCGCCCTGCTCGGACTGCTGCTGGGCGGCCTGGAGCTGCTGCATGTAAGCCCCCGCGAAATCGATCGGGTCGAGCAGCACCGGCGGGAAGCCCGTGTTGGTCACAGCTTCCGCGACGATCTGCCGGGCGAACGGGAAGAGGAGCCTGGGCGCCTCGATCAGAAGGAACGGGCCCGTCGCCTCATCGGGCGCGTTGCGGATGCCCAACAGCCCGGCGTAGGTCAGATCGACCACGAAGTGGATGCCGTTATCCGACCGGGCCGTCACCTCGATCTTGAGGCTGACCTCGTGGACGTCGTCGGCGACCTTTTCGACGTTGATGCTGAACTGGACGTCAAGACTCGGCTGGACCTGCCATTGGAAGACCTGCGGCGAGCTCGGGTTCTCGACCGACAGATCCTTGACGTACTGCGCCAGCACGGAAACCTGCGGCTCGTTTGCGGGCTCGGCGGAGCCGTTGCCGCCGCTGGTCGAATCCTGATCCGCCATTTTTATGCTGTCCTTGCAAACTGTTGAGCTGTCGCGGGAGCCGCTTGCGCCTCAGCGCGTTTCGGGAAGGGCGCCTAGCAGTCGGACTAATGGGGCGCAATGCCGACCTCGTGCGTTGGTCGGAGTTGGAATCTTTACGTGTCCCGCATTATGTTGGGACGGTTTGAAGGACTGGAACCGAAAGCTTTGACCGTCATCGTCATCCTCGCCCTGGTTGCCCTGTTCATCGGCTTGCGCCTCTACAGCGTGCTCGGTGAGCGCAGCGGGCATGAGCAGCAACCGATCCTGAAGCCGGCCGATCCGGACGCGCGGGTCGAGCCGAGGCCGGCGCAGCAGGCCGTCGTGCAGCCAGCTTCGCAGGACTCGGGCGACCTCGCGTTCCTCCCGACCGCCGGGCCCGGCGTCCGCGCGATTCTCGCGGCCGATCCGGCGTTCGATGTCGCCCGCTTCCTGGAGGGCGCGAAGAGCGCGTACCAGATGATCCTGGAGGCCTTCTGGAAGGGCGACCTCGACGCCCTCAAGGCTCATGTCGACGATCACGTGTACGAGACGTTCTCGTCGGCCGTCGAGCAGCGGACGAAGAACGGCCTCAAGCTCGACAACCGTCTCGTGGCCGTCGAGCAGGCCGTGATCTCCGAAGCCGCGATCGAGCGGAACGTCGCCGTTTTGACCATCCGCTTCGAAGCGGACATCGCCGCCGTGACCCGCAATGCCGAAGGCGAGGTCGTTGCCGGCTCGCTCAGCGATGCCGTCCAGACGCGCGACCTCTGGACCTTCCGCCGCGATATGTCCTCGCGCGATCCCAACTGGCTGCTGATCGAGACCGACGAGGAAGAGTGAGCTCCGGCGCCGGACTCTGGGGGCGCGCATTCGCGCTCGCCACGGCGCTGCTTCTCGCCGCCTGCGCCGCCAGGCCCGTTCCCCCGCCCGAAGTCCCGGCTCCCCGGCCGATCCCCGCGCCCGCGCCGGCGCCACCGCCAAGTCCGGCACCGGCGCAGATCACCGCACCGAACGCGCGCGCCGCCGGAGTCGCTTTCGCCGCCCCGAAGGTCCTCAAGAGCGAGGAGGCAGGCCGCGCGCTGGCCGCATTTCGCATGAGCTGCCCGGCCCTCATGCGCAGACAGGATCAGTCGCTGCTCACCAAGGCAGGCGACTGGAACGCCGTTTGCAGCGAAGCGGCGGGGCTGGCGCCGGACTATGCGCCGGGATTTTTCTACTATCGCTTCGACTGGGCGCGCGTCGCCGACGGAAGGGCCTTCGCGACCGGTTATTACGAGCCCGAGATCGAGGGGTCCCGGGTCCCGCTGCCGGGCTATATTCCGATCTACCGCATTCCGCCGGACCTCACCCGATGCACCAAGCCGGACGGGACCGCCGGGCGTGGCCGGATCGATGAAACCGGAACCTGCGTGCTCTATTTCACGCGCGCCGAGATCGAGGACGGCGCTCTCGCGAGCAAGGGCCTCGAACTGGCCTGGGCCAAGGATCCGGTCGAGCTGTTCTTTCTCGAGATCCAGGGATCCGGGCGGATTCGCTTTCCTGACGGAAGCGTGATGCGGGTCGGCTACGCCGGGCAGAACGGCCGCGATTATGTCGCGATCGGCCGATTGCTCCGCGATCGCGGAATCCTTCCGCCCGGCGGAGCGAACATGCAGGCGATCAAGGATTGGATCCGGGCCAATCCCGATCAGGGAAAGGCGCTGATGCGGGAAAATCTTTCCTATATCTTTTTCAAGGAGCTGACCGGGGCGGGCCCGCTCGGCGCGATCAATGTGCCGGTCACTCCCCGAGCCACGGTCGCCGCCGACCCGAACTTCGTCCCGTTGGGCGCTCCCGTATTCCTGAAGATGGACCGGCACGAGGCCGACGGCTTGTGGGTCGCGCAGGACACGGGGGGTGCGATCAAGGGCCCCAACCGCTTCGACACTTTCTGGGGAGCAGGACCCGAGGCAGTCGGGGTGGCGGGAGGCATGTCGGCATCGGGCGAGGCGCTGATCCTCCTCCCCAAGGGCGCATTGACGGTTGCGACCGCTCAGCCCTGACGAGGCGGAGTTGTGGGCACGGGTCGCGGCAACGATTCGGCCTCTGTCCCGTGATAAGATCGAACAGCAAGCCTCTACAAAACAACAGAATGCTGGATTGGTGTCGCTCTCGATCCGGCCGCTGGGGCGCGCCAGTCCGGCCGCCGCGGCGGCGCCTCGCCCCGGAACCACCCTCGATGGCAGCTGGGACAGGAAGCTTCGCTCGGGCGCCATTCAGCCGGACCGGATCGTCGATCTCCACGGCATGAACCTCGATTCCGCCTGGCAGACGATCGACCGGGCGCTCGAGCGGGCGGTTAACTCGGGAGAGCGTGTAATTCTGCTGATCACCGGCCACCACCGTACCGGCGATCCGCCGGTCGAGCGGGGCCGCATCCGCGCGGCGGTCCATGACTGGCTTGCCGCTTCGCGGCACGCGCCCAGGATCGCGGCCGTTCGAGGCGCGCATCGGCGCCATGGCGGTGGAGGGAGCCTCTATCTCATTTTGAGACGCTCGCTGACATTTCCTTAACTCCTATCATTTAACGCGAGCGGGTTAGGCGGCGATTGCCGCCGATCGGAGCGCACTCATCAATGAAGGCAGCGACGGCTCAGAAGATCAGCAACGCGATTCTGTCGTGTGCTGCGGGGTTCGCGTCCTTCATCTTCTCGCTGGCCGCGCTCATGTACATCACCGAGTTCAACGAGAAGATCCTGGCGGCGCTGGTTGCCGGGGCCTTCTGCCTGCTGATCAGCTATATTGCGTCCGAGCGTCCCAACAGCGAAAGCGCTCGCGCGCTCGCGGCCCTCGGCGACCGTCTCATGGCCGTCGAGGACGGCGATCTGGTCTCCCCGGCGCCCCCCTCGGTCCGCCGGCTGATGCCCAAGCTCGCCGCCGCGGTCGACACCTTGTTCTCGGAGGTTCGCGCCTCGATCGAAAATGCCCATGCGCTCGGCATGTACGATCCGGTGACGTCGCTTCCGAACCGCCTCCACTTCCGGTCGGAAGCCGACAAGCTGCTCGGCGAAACCGCCGATCGCAAGCAGTCGGCCATGCTGTTCGTCGACCTCGACCGCTTCAAGCTGGTCAATGACAGCCTCGGCCACGCCCGGGGCGACCAGCTGCTGATTATGGTCGCGAACCGCCTCAGGGTCGTGGTCAACGCCGAGTTCGGCGGAAACTCGAAACTCCGTCCGTTGCTCGCGCGGCTGGCCGGCGACGAGTTCACCATGTTCTTCCCGGATGTGGGCTCGGTCGCCGAGATCGAGCGCGTCGCGCGCCGTGTCGTGGTCGCCATTTCGGAGCCATTCGAGCTCTGCTCGCATGGCGTCGATATCGGCGCGTCGATCGGCGTCGCCATCTCTCCGGACCATGGCACCAGCGTCGAATCGCTGATGCGGGCGGCCGACATCGCCATGTACCAGGCGAAGGAATCCGGCGGCGGACAGCATTGCCTCTTCGACGCGGAGCTCGCCGCCCGCCATCAAGAGAAGATCGAGACGGAGAAGGCGCTGACCGAAGCCGTCCAGCGCGGCGAATTCGTACTCGCCTATCAGCCGCAGATGAGCCTGGTGACCGGCGAACTGGCGGGGGCCGAAGCGCTGCTGCGCTGGAACCATCCTCGCGACGGGCTTCGCGGCCCATCGACCTTCATTCCGATCGCCGAGAAGACCGGACTCATCGCGGAGATCGGAGAGTGGGTGCTGAGCGAAGTCGCGACCGCGCTCGGCGGCTGGCACCGCAACGGATTCAGCGGGCGGCTCGCATTCAACGTCAGCCCGCGTCAGGTCGAGCGGCCCGACTTCTTCGTGAAGCTGCGACAGGCGTTTGCCGACGCGCAGGCGCCGCTCACGCTGGTCGAACTCGAATTCACCGAAAGCGCGGCAATGGAGGCGAGCGATGCGGTGCTCGAAGAAATCGCCGCCCTTCGCGAGGACGGCGCGCGGATTTCCATCGACGACTTCGGGACGGGCTATTCGAACATCGCACGCCTGCGCTCGATGCCGCTCGACCGGGTCAAGCTCGACCCTTCGCTGATCTCCGACATCGAAACCTGCGAAAAGGCGCGGGTCGTCGTCCAGGCCGTCATTCAGCTCATCAAGGGCGTGGAGTGCGAGGTCGTGGCCGAAGCGGTCGAGACGGTCGCTCAGGCCGATATCCTTCGCGCCATGGGCTGCGAGACGGTGCAGGGCTTCGTCTTCGCGGCGCCGATGTTCGAGAATGAGTTCCTCGCCTGGGCGGGCAACGCCGCCGGCGGCGCGAAGTCGGTAGCCTAGGCGAGCACTTTCCGCAAAATCCGCTCATAGATCCGCGAGAGGGCGTGGATGTCCTCCACGGCAGCGCTCTCGCCGACCTTGTGCATGGTCGCGTTGGGAAGCCCGAAATCGACGACCGGGCAGAGCTGGATCAGGAACCGTCCGTCGGACGTCCCCCCGCCGGTCGACAGTTCGGGCTTTTCGCCGGTTTCCTCCTCGATCGCCTCGACCAGCACGTCATAAAGCGGCCCCGGCGGCGTGAGGAACGCTTCGCCCGATATCCGCGCGCGCACCGCTGCGCCGGGCGCCTCGCGCTCCGCGATCTCCTCGACCATCCGCACCAGATCGGCGCCCTTGTGCAGATCGTTGAAGCGGATGTTGAGCTGGGCGGTTGCCGAGCCGGGGATGACATTGCTCGCGCTCGTCGGCGTGGAGATGGCGGTGAACTCCAGATTCGACGGCGGAAAGGCATCGGTCCCGTCGTCGAGGTGGACGGCGTCGAGCGCGGCGACGACGCGCGCCAGCGGCGGGACGGGGTTTGTCGCTCGATTCGGATAGGCGACATGGCCCTGAACCCCCGGCACTTCGATCCACATGTTGACCGAGCCGCGGCGGCCGATCTTCACCGTGTCGCCGAGCCGGTCGACCGAAGTCGGCTCGCCGATCAGGATCATATCGGGCCGGATGTCGCGCCCGTTCAGCCAGTCGATGATCCGCGGCGTACCGTAGGCGGCATAGCCTTCCTCGTCCCCGGTGATGAGCAGTGAGAGCGTGCCGTCCGCCGGCTCGACCCGCGAAAGCGCCGCGACGAAGGCGGCGATCGCGCTTTTCATATCGTTCGCGCCGCGCCCGACCAGCAATCCGTCCTCGATCCGCGCTTCGAACGGATCGCCGCTCCAGCCGTCTCCCGCCGGAACCACGTCGAGATGACCGGCAAAGCCGAAATGCGGCGCGCCCGAACCCCTCATCGCGACCATATTCTCGGTCGGGCCGTCGGGCGGTTCCCCCATGACCCAGCGATGGACGGTGAAGCCGAGCGGCTTCAACGCCGCCTCGAGGACGTCGAACACCTCGCCTCGGGCGGGCGTCACGCTTGGACAGTTGATCAGCTGGCGCGCAAGCGCGATGGGGTCGAGAGACATTCAAAGCGGCCTAGCAAAGGAACGTCGCATGCCCAAGGTCGACCTCCATTCGATCGAGCAAGTCAATCGCACCGGCTATCCGCCGCCCTTCGACCAGGATGTCGCGGGCCGCTGGTATCGGCGCCTCGCATCTCCGTCCGGGCTGACCGACTTCGGGGTCAGCCATGTCACGCTGAAGCCCGGCGCCTGGTCTTCGCAGCGCCACTGGCACGACGGCGAGGACGAGTTCCTGGTGATGCTGTCGGGCGAGGCATTGCTGGTCGAGGATGAGGGGTGCACCGTCCTCAAACCGGGCGACTGCGCGGCCTGGCCCAAAGGCAGCACCAACGGCCACCATCTCCGCAATGAGGGCGATCGGGACTGCGAGTTCATCGTGGTTGGCGGGAAGGGCGGGGGAGCCGGCGGCTATTCCGACATCGACATGATGTGGACCGCCGACGATCGCTACGTGCACAAGGACGGCTCGCCCTACGAGGACGCCGATCGGCCCGCCTAGGCCGTCTTGTCCGCCTCGTACTGCTCGATCACCCAGGGCTCGTCCTGCGCCTTGTCGATCCATTCCATGACATGCGGCTGCGAGAGCACCGCCTTGATATAGACGGCCGCGAAGGAGGGGACGGGCACGCGATAGGTGATGAAGCGCGTCACGATCGGGGCATACATCATGTCGGCGGCGCACCAGTTGCCAAACAGGAAGTCGCCGACTCCCCCAAAGCGGGCGCGGGCCTGCGCCCAGAGTTGCAGGATGCGGTCGATCTCTTCCTTCACGGGGTCGCTGAGGTGCTTGGGCGGGTAGCTCTTGCGCACGTTCATCGGCAGCTCGCGGCGCAGGTTGGTGAAGCCCGAATGCATTTCCGCCGCCATCGAGCGCGCCATTCCGCGCGCGGCTTCCTCTTCGGGCCAGTAACGGCCGCGGCCGGCCCGGTCGGCGAGGAACTCGATGATCGCCAGGCTGTCCCACACGACGCATTCGCCGTCCCACAGGATCGGGACCTTGCCGAGCGACGGCGCGAACTCGTCGCCTTCGCGGCGCTTTTCCCATTCGGCATCGAACATCGGAACGACGAGCTCCTCGAACTCCTCGCCCGACTGCTTGCACGCCAGCCATCCGCGCATGGACCAGCTCGAATAAGCTCGGTTGCCGATGATCAGCTTGAGCAAGGGCGGCTCCTTTAAGAGGTCGCGGCTTGAAGCATCGCCGTTCTTAACTCGGCGATGCCGCTACCGGTTTCGCTCGATGTCGTGAAGATGGCGGGATGTGCGGCAGGGTGCTTCGCGGCCTCGGCCGCCGATCTGGCGGTCGTTTCGGCAAGGTCCGTCGGCTTCACCTTGTCGGCCTTGGTCAGGACGAGGTGGTAGCTGACCGCCGCGTCGTCGAGCATCCGCATGACCTCGCGATCGACGTCCTTGAGTCCGTGGCGGCTATCGATCAGCACCAGCGCCCGCTTCAGCACCGCCCGGCCGCGCAGATAGTCGTTCACGAGGAAGCGCCAACGCCTGACGAGGTTCCTCGGGGCTTCGGCGAAGCCGTAGCCCGGCATGTCGACGAGACGAATCCGCGGCGGCTCTCCGACGTCGAACACATTGAGCTCCTGGGTTCGGCCCGGCGTATTGGACGTGCGCGCGAGGCCCCTCCGGTTCGTCAGCGCGTTCAGGAGCGAGCTCTTGCCGACGTTCGACCGCCCCGCGAAAGCGAT
The DNA here is from genome assembly GCA_036375515.1 of Sphingomicrobium sp. GTDB lineage: Bacteria > Pseudomonadota > Alphaproteobacteria > Sphingomonadales > Sphingomonadaceae > Sphingomicrobium. Next base: position 13,536 of record DASURT010000052.1, on the reverse strand, counting down.
TTCCGGCAGGTTCGGCTCGGGCAGGAACTTGAGCTCGGGCGCCGACTTCAGGAACTCGACGGGGCCGGCGAACAGCTTGCGCGCGGCTTCCGCGATCTCCTCGTCCGCTGCTTCGTTCATGTGTGGACCGGATGCGTGTCCGAGAGGTGCAGGCCGAAACGCCGGTATAGCCACCATTGCTGGGCGATGGTCAGGATGTTGTTGGTCATCCAGTAGAGCTGCAGGCCCGCCGCGAACGGCGCCATCACGAACACCAGCGCCCACGGCATGATCGCGAACACCTGCGCCTGGACGGGGTCCATCGGCTGCGGGTTCAGCTTCATCGACAGCCACTGCGTCGCTCCGACGAGGATCGGGAGGACTCCGATCGCGAGGAAGGCGGGCGGGGTGAAGTGCAGAAGCCCGAACAGGTTGACCGGCGTCAGCGGGTCGGGCGCCGACAGGTCCCTGATCCAGGCGACGAACGGCTGGTGCCGCATTTCGACCGACACCAGCAGCACCTTGTAGAGCGCATAGAAGATCGGGATCTGGATCAGGATCGGAAGGCACCCAGCCGCCGGATTGACCTTTTCCTCCTGATAGAGCTTCAAAATCTCCTGCTGCTGGCGCTGTTTGTCATCCTTGAAGCGCTCCTGGATCGCCTTCATCTTGGGCTGGAGCTTGCGCATCGCGGCCATCGATTGGAACTGCTTCTGAGCGATCGGGAACATGATCAGCCGCACGATCAGCGTGAGGCAGATGATCGCGACCCCGAAATTGCCGAGCGTCCGGAACAGGAACAGGAGCAGGTCGAAGATCGGGATCATGAACCAGTAGAACCAGCCCCAGTCGATCGCGTAGCTGAGCCTCGGAATCCCCGCATCTTCATAGCGGTTGAGCCAGGCCTTCTCCTTCGCTCCGGCGAAGAGCTGGGTCTTGGTCGAATGTGTCTGGCCGGGAGCGACGACCGCCGGAGCCAGGGCATAATCGCCCTGGTAGCCGCCGCTCGCCGAGTGCCGGAATTCGGCGGCCATCGCCGGTTGCCCGACGGGCGCCAGGGCCGTCAGCCAGAAATGGTCGGTAAAGCCGAGCCAGCCCGAGACATTGTTGAAGGCCTTGCTGCCTTCCTCGTCGAGCGTCTTGTAGTCGACGTCATAGTCGGCCTTGTCGCCGAACACGCTGATCGGCCCGACGTGCACGGTCCAGGTGTCCGGATCGTGGGATTTCGACGCCCGGCTGATCAGCCCGATGGGGCGGACGGCCACCGGCCTGGCCGAAGCGTTGATCGCCCGTTGTTCGATGGAAAACAGATAGCCGTCGTCGACCGCGATCTTGAGTTCGTAGCGGACGCCATCGGCCGTCCGCGTGCTCAGCGTGACCGGGCGGCCCGGGGCAAGCACCGGGGCATCGGACGTCCAGACCGTGTCGAGCGCCGGCGCCTGGCCTCCCTGCGCGGTCCAGCCGAACGAGGCGATGTAGGAGCCGGGGGCCCCGAGCGGCGAAAGCAGCCGGACGGGCGGAGAATTCTTCGCGATCGTTTGCTTCTGGCGGACGAGCAGCAAATCGTCGATCTGGGCGCCCTTCAGGTTGATCGAGCCTTGAAGCGAGGGCGTGTCGATCCGCACTCGCGGGGTCGAGCCGAGGACCGTGGAGCGGGTCCGCAGGGCCTTCGGAGCACTCGGCACGGGCTGGGCCTGGGGCTGAGGCAGCGGCTGCTGCTTGCCGTTTTCAACCTTGGTTGCCGGCGGGTTCGAGGTCGGGAAATAGCGGTTCGCGAGGAAGCTCCAGCCGAGGAGCACAAGCGCGCTCAACACCACCGCGAGGATCAGATTCTTGCTCTCGTTCACTTAAGTCCTCACGGTACCGGGTCGTAGCCTTGCCCGCCCCACGGGTGGCAGCGGCAGATTCGTTTCAGGGCCATCCAGCCCCCCCGGGCAGCCCCATAGCGTTGGATTGCGGTGATCGCATAGGCCGAGCAGCTCGGCTGGTAGCGGCAGCTCGGTGGAAGAATCTGCGACGGCCCGAGTTGCCAGCCCCGGGCGATCAAGATCATGAGCTTGGCCAACATCAGGCCGTCATTGCGAGCGAAGCGAAGCAATCCAGTCTGGATCGCCGCGTCGCTGCGCTCCTCGCGATGACGAAGGAAGGGGTCATTTTCGCAACCTGTCCAGCGCCCCGGCGAGCTCGGATCGGAGCAGCCCGAAATCGCGCTCGACTCCCTTCGCCCGGCCGATCATCACATGGTCCGCGCCCGCCAGGCCCTTCGCCGGAACAATCTCCCGGGCGAGCGCGCGGAAACGCCGCTTCATCCGGTTGCGGATGACGGCGCCGCCGATTTTCCGGGTGACGGTGAAGCCGACGCGCATCGCCGGATCCGAATCCTTGCGGTCGCGGACGAGCAGGATGAAGCCGGGCGTGGATGCGCGCATTCCCGCGTTCGCCGCGAGGAAATCGGCGCGGCGCTTGATGGTTGCTAGGCGCTGAGCTTCTTGCGGCCGCGGGCGCGACGGGCGTTCAGCACCCTGCGGCCGCCCGGAGTCGCCATGCGGGCGCGAAACCCGTGACGGCGCTTGCGGACGAGATTGCTCGGCTGGAAGGTGCGCTTCATCGCTCATGCCTCGAATTCTAAATGAAAAGGGCCGCCCCGGGGGCAGCCGCTGTCGTGCGCGCCGATAGTGGAGGGAGGAGGCGAAGTCAATCGGCGGGACCTTGCTGAGGAGCTTCCGCGCCTTCCTTTTCCGCCTTGCGGATCGCCTCGCGACGCAAATGGCTCGGCCGCCTCAATGCCCAGTCGGTCCAGCGTCCGGCCTTGGGCTGCCAGCGCTTGAACTTCACATAGCGGCGCTTGGCCCACATGCTCGACTTCAACACGAGCGCGAGGCCAGGCGCGATGAAGAAGATCCCGCCAGGCCCGGGGATCGGCGCAATGGCCAGGCCGATGCCGATCAGCGCGAGGCCGGCGATGAACAGGGACCATTCGACCCGCGGCCTGTCGAGCCATTCCTGGAATTGCTTCCGCGTGAACATGGGCGACGCATGTGGTTGGCTTCGCGCATTAGCGCAAGCGCCTTGCGGCGGGCGCCGTTGACCGGCTAGCGTGCTGTCGCCGAGCTAGGGGGAGGTTTGACAAGGATTGTGCGTTCGGGGGGCGGGGCCTGATGGCCGCGACCGTCGCCACTGTCGCCTATCTCGGCCTCGAAGCCCGCGCGGTCGAGGTGCAGGTCCAGCTTTCATCGGGCCTGCCGCGGTTCACCGTCGTGGGTCTGCCGGACAAAGCCGTCGCCGAGAGCCGCGAGCGTGTCCGCGCGGCCCTGGCCTCGATCGGCCTTGCGCTTCCACCCAAGCGGATCACCATCAACCTGTCGCCGGCCGACCTGCCGAAAGAAGGCTCGCACTACGATCTTCCGATCGCCTTGTGCCTGCTCGCCGCCATCGGCGCGACGGACGCCGAGACTCTTTCCCATTATGTCGCGGTCGGCGAATTGTGTCTCGATGGGCGGATCGCGGCGTCGCCCGGCGTGCTACTCGCCGCGATCCATGCCTCCTCGCTCGACAAGGGACTGATCTGCCCCGTCGCGCAGGGCAGCGAGGCATCGTGGGCGGGCGAGCTGGACGTGATCGCCGCTCCCGACCTGCTCGCGCTCCTCGCGCATCTTAAGGGAACCGCTTTGCTTCCGGCGCCTTGCGTCGCGGAAGCGGAGCCGCCCGACCACGGGCCCGACCTCGCCCAGGTCAAGGGGCAGGAGGTCGCCAAGCGCGCGCTCGAAATCGCGGCGGCGGGAGGGCACAATCTGCTGATGAGCGGCCCTCCCGGCGCGGGCAAATCGCTGCTCGCGGCGTGTTTGCCGGGGATCCTGCCGCCGCTCCAACCATCGGAAGCGCTCGAAGTCTCGATGGTGGCCTCGGTCGCGGGTGAACTGAACGGCGGCAAGATCCGGCGGCGCCGGCCGTTCCGGTCGCCGCATCACAGTGCGTCGATGCCGGCGCTGGTCGGTGGAGGCCTGCGCGTTCGGCCTGGTGAGATCAGCCTCGCGCATCTGGGCGTGCTCTTCCTTGACGAGCTTCCCGAGTTCCAGCGGCCGGTGCTCGATTCGCTCCGCCAGCCGCTCGAGACCGGCAATGTCAGCGTTGCCCGAGCCAACACGCACGTGACCTTTCCGGCAAGAGTCCAGCTGGTCGCGGCGATGAACCCGTGCCGCTGCGGTCACCTGGGGGATCCGGCGCTCGCCTGCAGCCGGGCGCCGCGTTGCGCCGCGGACTATCAGGCGCGGGTGTCGGGTCCGCTGCTCGACCGCATCGATTTGCACGTAGAGGTGGCGGGGGTTTCGGCCGCGGACCTTACGCTTCCGCCGCCCGCCGAAGGCAGCGCCGAGGTCGCCCGCCGGGTCGCCGCCGCACGCGACCTGCAGTCGCGCCGCTACAACGGCAACGGGGTGCGAACCAATGCCGAGGCCGACGGCGAGCTGCTCGATGAAGTCGCGACTCCCGACGAGCCGGGCCGCAAGCTTCTCGCCGACGCCGCGGCGGCGATGCGCCTATCGGCCCGCGGCTTCCACCGGGTGATGCGCGTTGCGCGCACGATCGCCGATCTGGCCGGCGCCGAGCAGGTCGGACGGATCCATGTCGCGGAAGCGCTCAGCTATCGCCGGCAGGCGCCGCGCAATTGATTAGGTGGAACGTCTCGCCTAGCTAACGCGGAGCGGCAGGCCCCCGTGGCGGAATGGTAGACGCGCTCGACTCAAAATCGAGTTCCTTCACCGGAGTGTCCGTTCAAGTCGGACCGGGGGCACCAAACCGCTAGCGGCTGCACCTCGGTGCAGATATGCTCCCTGTCATGGACGTGCGAAGGAAGCATCACGTCGTGGAGGGGGAAGACGAGGCTCGGATCCTCGCCGAACGGATCACGGGCAAGCGCGACCGGCTGCTCGCATCGCTGACGCTCATCGCCGGGCTCGGGCTCATCGTCGCGCTCCCGTTCGCGCTTCGGTCCGGCGCCGAATTCTTCATGCCCGTCACCGCCGCGCTGGTGATCGCCATCGCTCTCGTCCCGCTGCTCGAATGGTTCGAGCGGCGCGGGGTGCCGTCGCGCCTTGCCGCCGGCCTGTGCCTGATCGCCTTCCTGGTGATCGCGGTGTTCGCGATCGGCTCGATCGTCATCCCCGCGTCGGACTGGGTTTCGCAGGTTCCGGGCAAGATCCCGAAAGTGCAGGAAACTCTGCAACCCGTCCTCGACCTCTACAAGAACCTCGACCGGTTCATCGAACGGACGGTCAACCAGATCGCCATGACTCAGGAACGCACGCGCGCGGTCCGGATCGAGACCCCGAACTCGGTCATGGGCCTGCTGACGACCTCGGCGCCGCACCTGCTGATCCAGCTGTTCTTCGCGCTTCTGGTGATCTTCTTCTTCCTGGCCGGCTGGACGGCGATGCGGAAGAAGACGATCGTCAGCCGCGGCAGCTTCGAAGGCGCGCTGACGACCGCTCGGGTCATCCAGCAGGTGGTCGACGCGACCTCGACCTATCTCGGCACGATCACGCTCATCAACATCGGGCTCGGCGCGTTGACCGCGGCCATGCTGTGGTGGCTGGGAATGCCGTCCCCGGTGATGTGGGGCGGCATCGTCGCGGTGCTCAACTACATCCCCTATCTCGGCCCGATCGCCTCCGCGCTGCTGCTGTTCCTCGGCGGCCTCATGACCTTCCCCGACGTCTGGGGGGCGCTGATGCCGCCGGCGGCCTTCGTGTCCCTGCACCTCATCGAGGCGAACCTCTTCACGCCGCTCGTCGTCGGGCACCGCCTGACCATCAGCCCGCTCTCCATCCTGATCTCCCTGTCATTCTGGGCATGGGTATGGGGGACGACCGGCGCGTTGCTCGCGGTTCCGATCCTGATCATCATGAAGACGGTGTTCTCGGCGGCCGGCACCCCGGACATCGCGGGATTCCTGTTCGAGCACGGCACGTTGACCCATGTCGGCGACCCGGATCAGGAGGAAGACGAGGAGAAGGGGGAAATGCAGCCCGCGATGGTTGACACTGAAAAGCCCCGCTCCTAGGTCGCCGCCCACGCCAAAAACGCGGGTGTAGCTCAGTTGGTTAGAGCGCCGGCCTGTCACGCCGGAGGTCGCGGGTTCAAGTCCCGTCACTCGCGCCAGTATTTGACATTTGCAAAGCGAATTAACGCTGGGCGGACGCCATCACCGAGCCGGTTTCTGGGGCAGCCGCGGACTTGCCGAGTGGTGGTGCATTCTCGGCGACAGGGTTGCCTGACAGCGACCATTTCAGATTGTCCGAGGCGTCGAACTTCTTCGCATAATCCTCATGCGGCGCTTCGTCCGCCGCCTTCCGCGCGACCAGGTTGAAGCGGACCGCGACGCGCTTCTCGCCACGCATCGACGGCGTCAGCTTGATTGGCTCGGCGCCGGGAATTTTCTCGATTGCGGATGCCACGCTCGAGGGAGCGCCGGTCATGTGCTCAACGGACAATGCCGCGGTACGGAGCGCCGCGGCATTGGGCTCGCGACCCGCATATTTGTCGGTGAACGAGCCGGGCTGTCCCCACGCGCCCGCCCAGCGGTAGAAGATGTGCGCGCCGACCATCGCATTCTTGGCGAGAGTCGATGCCCAATAGGGAACGACGTAATCCGCATGATAATGCGTCGCCCAGCCCACCGGCTTGTAAACGTAGCCCGCGAGGGCCGCCTCGGCGATCTTGTAGGCGCGGCGCCAGCCGTCGGCATCGGGCTTGCGATAGAGCGACCCGTCGCAGGTGAAAGTGAACTGGCAGCCGGTCGTTCGGGTCGAGCCTTCGTACACCACGCCGCAGACGCTGGACGGAAAGGCGGGGTGACGGACGCGGTTGAGAACGACCTGGGCGACCGCGCGCTCGCCGTCGGAACCCTGATCGCCGGCTTCATAATAGACCGCGCTGGCGAGGCATTCGAGCGCCTGTTTGCGGGCACCCGAATCGCCCTTGAAGGCGAAGGGCGTCGCCGCCGGATTGGCACCGTGCGTGACCGGAATGGCAGCGTTGACCTTCAGCGCCTCGGCCGGTTCGATCTGACGCATGATCAGCGGCGGCGGAGCAGGGGGCGCCGCCTGGGCGGCATCGTTATGGCTCAGCCCCACGGTGACGGTGCCGGCCGCGGCGAGGGTCGCGACCACCCCGAGAAAGCCGGCCCCGATCGTTTCGCGCGGGTGGGCGCGCCAAACCCGTCGAGCGCCCGCCCCAAGGCGAAGCGCTCTTCGGCGCAGCCCTTCCAGCGGGCGCGAGAGGGTCAGCATCTGGCTCATTCAGCAGAGTGATATAGTCGTATAATACACTAGGTTCAATCGCGGGGCGCGCGAGATACGCGGATGGACCCGGTCTGCATCCATCTGATCAACGGTTTCAATGGGATGATCCACGCTATTCCCATGACGAGATAGAATGGAGCCTGAACCAGAACAGGCCATCGGCCGACCACCTGCGCCAGGCTTGCGACGAACGCCGCCCAGACAAGAATCAGCAACAGGATCAAGGCGACTCCCGCGAGCTTGCGGCCGGAGGGAGAGGGAGGCTTTGCCATTCGGCGGGCGCGCATAGCAGTCCCGCCCGGATAAGTCTCCTGAAGTTCCGCTCTCCGGGAGGCAAGTTGCCGCGTCCGGGTTCGTCCACTAAGCGAATCTCGGCGTAACAGGGGAATCGATGTTCAACTGGTTTCAGCGGCTCCTTCCGAAGACGGGCGACTTCTTCGGAATGTTCGAGGGCCATGCGGCGGCAATCGTCGCGGCCGCCGCGGCGCTCACCAAACTGGTGGACGGCGGCACCACACACGCGGAATATATCTCCGAAATCCACGATCGCGAGCATGATGCGGACGACATCATCCGCGAGGTGCTGACCACGGTCAGGCGGACCTTCCTTACTCCGTTCGATCGCGGCGCGATTACCTCGCTCATCGGCGCGATGGACGATGCCATCGACGAGATGCAGTCCACCGCCCGCGCCGTCGACGTCTATCAGCTGCGCACGTTCGAGCCCGAGATGCGCGAGATGGTGGCGATGATCGCGGAAGCCGCGGACCTCACCGCCAAGGCCATCCCGATGCTGCGCGACATCGGCCGCAACGGGGTGAGGATCCACGAGATTACCGAAAAAGTGGTGCGGCTCGAGGGCGACGCCGACGACGCCCACGCCAACGGTCTCAAGCGTGCCTTCCAGAAGGCGCAGACCGATCCGATGCAGTTCATGGTCTCTCGCGAAATCTACAAGCATCTGGAGCGGATCACGGACGCTTTCGAAGACGTCGCGAACGAGATCGACGGCATCGTGATCGATCACGCCTGAGCGGCCGCGCGTGCACGAACTCGCTCTTCCCCTGCTGATCGGCCTGATCGTCGTCGCGCTCGCGTTCGATTTCCTGAACGGGCTTCACGATGCCGCCAACTCGATCGCGACGGTGGTCGCGACGCGGCTGCTCAGCCCGGTCGGAGCGGTGGCCTTCGCCGCCTTCTTCAACTTCGCCGCTTACTTTCTCGCGCTCAAATGGCCCGAGCTCCACAGGGTCGCAGACACGATCGGCAAGGGGTTGATCGACAAGGACCAGGTCACGCCGTCGGTCGTCTTCGGCGCCCTTGTCGGCGCGATGTTCTGGAACGTGGTGACCTGGATCAAGGGCATTCCGTCATCCTCGAGTCACGCGCTGGTCGGCGGGCTCATCGGCGCGGGGGTCGCCGCCGCCGGGCTCGGACATGTACAGTGGACGGGCCTCAACAAGACCCTGATCGCCATCGTGCTGTCGCCGCTGCTCGGTCTGATCCTGACGATGATCATCATGCTCGTGACCAGCTGGCTCGGGATTCACGCCAGCGCGCGCGGCGCCGAGCGGACTTTCCGCGGCCTGCACCTCGTTTCCGCCGGGGCCTATTCCCTGGGGCACGGCCTCAACGATGCCCAGAAGACGATGGGGATCATCGCCGTGCTGCTCTATTCGACCGGCCACCTCGAAACTTTCCATGTCCCGCATTGGGTGGCGCTAAGCTGCTACGTCGCGATCGGCCTCGGCACCCTCACCGGCGGGTGGCGGATCATTGAAACGATGGGCACGCGAATCACCAAACTCAATCAGCAGCAGGGCTTCTCGGCTTCGGCGGGCGGATCGGTGATGCTGTTCGCTGCTTCCTATCTCGGAATCCCCGTGTCGACGACGCACACGATTACCGGATGCGTGATCGGCGCCGGCACCGCTCGCCGGGCCTCGGCGGTCCGCTGGGGAGTCGCGCGGAACGTGATGGTCGCCTGGATCATCACCATCCCCGCTTCGGCCACCGTGGGCGCGCTCTTCTACTGGCTGATTAGCGGCGATTTCGCGCGTCTGCTGATCGGCGTCATCGCACTCGCGCTGGCCGCTTATGTCGCGAGGGCGTGGCGCGCCCGGCCGTAAGTCGGTGGGCTAGTTGCAGATGGTGGGGGTCGAGGGGCCCTGCGCCGACGCTTCGCAATTGCCGTTGGCGGCGTCGGCACGATTCGCGCTCCGCATTGCCACGAACAGCAAGGCGCCCGATCCGACGATCAGGACGAACGCGAACAACTTTACCCGCATGAATCACCTCTTGGCGCCGGCTCGACCACGCCGTGCATTTACACGCTAACACTTAAGTGCTGGTAAAAGAAGGAGAGTTTCCCGGGTGTGGCAAGCAGGTAATCAGCCGTTGCCGATCAGCCACGGTGGACGTCCGAAAGACGCAGCTATTGGCCGAAAAGAATGACTCCTTCGGGGGACGCGAAGCCGTCGAGCGGCACGTCCCACTCATCCGCGGGGATGACTTCCGTAAGACGCTGGAGCGGCCAGCCGACGCCGATCAGCCGCGTACCGCTTTTCTTGAGGCCCGCGAGTACGCGGTCGTAGTGACCCTTTCCGCGGCCGAGGCGCGTACCGTGCCCGTCTACCGCGACAAGCGGGACCAGAACGAGGTCCGGCTGGACGACCGGATGGCGCCTCGCCGGCTGCAGGATTCCGAACGGCCCCGGTTCCAGCGGATCGCCGGCAAGGAAGCGGAACGGCTTCGCGGGGTTGGCGAAATAGGGATAAGCGACGATCGCCCCGACCGCTCGCGCCTCCTCCATTGCCGGCAACGGGCTGATCTCGGACCCGAGCGGACAATAGCCGCCAACGACCGAAACGCCGGCGAGCAACGAGGTGAGATGCTGCGCGAGCTTGTGCTCCAGCCGGGCGCGCTCGCCGTCGCTCAGCGTGCGGACATAGGCCTTGCGCGCGTCCAGCGCCGCGTTGCGAAGCGACTCCTTCGACAGCGGATCCATCTCAGGCCCCATCGCGGGCTCCGAGGGACCGAAGGGAAGTGACGGGACCACCATGGCCGTTTGCCCTAAAATCCTCTGACGCCAAAACGTCAGGTGGGCGCCGTTTGCTCCTGACCCCGATGTTACCACCGTGACCAGGGCAGGGACAGCTCCCGTGGATGTCTATCGCCTCAGGGATTTTCCGAAGGCGCGCACCGGGTAGTGCCCGTCGGGTCCCATCTAGGCGCTCTCGCCTTCGCTCTCAAGCTGCGTCGCGAGCATTTCGAGCCGCTTGGCGAGCGCTTCGGCGCGCTCGACGAGCGCCGGGTCGGGCGCGGCCGGTTCCGGCGGCGACGGAGGGGACAGTCCCTCGGATGAGGGACTGTCCCCATCTTTGCGATCGATCAGCTGATCCGCCAGCAGCAGTGACGCGAACAGGAACTGTCGCGCTTCCGACAAGGTACCGAGCCCGGCGAGCGCCTCGCGGCTCTTGCCATCAACGAGCCGCGCGGCGGTGCGCAGATTCTCTTCCTCGCCCTCGCGGCAGGCGACCTGGTAGGTCCGCCCGGCGATCGTCAGGTCGACCATCGCGGCCATCAGGCGGCTGCCTCGCGAATCAGCTCGTCGAGCTCGCCGACCACCTCGCGCACCTTGGCGCGGAGTTGCTCGTCGCGAACCGCGACCGGAGCAGGCGCCGGACGGCTGGCGAGAGTTCGCTGAATGCGCTCGATCGCCCGTTCGGCTCTGTCGAGCGCTGCTGAAAGACCTCCGTCATCCATTTGATTTCCGCTACGCACTTTCGCGATTCCCGGCAAGCGCCGTCGGCGCGATTTGACGCCACCGGTTTGGCGGCTAATGGAACCGCGTGCTCGGTCGCCTGCCAGGGCCGAGCGATCCCGCCCACGGAGCCACGATGCAGCCGACCGACCGCCGTCTCGCAAATGCCATTCGCGCCCTCGCGATGGATGCGGTGGAGGCCGCCAACAGCGGGCATCCTGGATTGCCGATGGGCATGGCCGACGCCGCGACCGCGCTGTTCACGCGGCACCTGAAGTTCGATGCCGCCGATCCACATTGGCCCGACCGCGACCGTTTCATTCTCTCGGCGGGCCACGGCTCGATGCTGCTCTATTCATTGCTGTATTTGACTGGATATGAGCGACCGACGCTCGATGACATCAAGGATTTTCGTCAGCTCGGCTCGGTAACGGCAGGACATCCCGAGAATTTTGAGATGCCTGGAATCGAAGTCACGACCGGCCCGCTGGGGCAGGGCCTGGCGATGGCGGTCGGCATGGCGGTCGCCGAGAGGCACCTCAACGCAATCTTCGGCGACGATCTCGTCAATCACCGCACCTTCGTGATCGCCGGCGACGGCGATTTGATGGAAGGCGTCAATCACGAGGCGATCGGGCTCGCCGGGCACCTCGACCTCGACCGGCTGATCGTCCTGTGGGACGACAACAACATCACCATCGACGGATCGACTGAGCTGTCGCGCAACGAAGACGTGGTGGCGCGCTATCAGGCGGCGAAGTGGCACACGGTCGAGTGCGACGGCCTCGACGCCAGCGACGTCAGCCGGGCGATCGAGGAAGCTGTCGCTCACCCGCGGCCGAGCCTTATCCGCTGCAAGACGATCATCGGCTTCGGCGCCCCCCACAAGCAAGGGACTTCGGCGGTCCATGGCTCGCCGCTCGGCAAGGAAGAAGTGGAGGCGGCGCGCAAGGAGCTCGGGCTCGAGGATAAGGATTTCAGCGTTCCGGACGACGTGCTCGCCGCTTGGCGCGAGATCGGGCGCAAAGGCGCCGCGGTCCACGCCGAATGGAAAGAGCGGCTCGACGCCAGTCCGAGGAAGGACGAGTTCCTCGCGCGGCTCTCCGGCAAGGTCAGTGACGGATGGCTGCGGCCCTATCTCGACAAATTGCTTACCGAGCTGAAACCGGTCGCGACGCGCAAGGCGTCCGAAATGGCGCTGGAGGCGATCAACGCCGCGATTCCGGCGACCATCGGTGGGTCGGCCGACCTCACCGGCTCCAACAACACGAAAACCAAGGCGTTGGAGCCGCTTACGCCCGAGAATTATGGCGGCCGCTACATCTATTACGGAATCCGCGAGTTCGGGATGAGCGCGGCGATGAACGGCATGGCGCTGCACGGCGGCGTTGTCCCTTACGGCGGTACGTTCCTCGTCTTCACCGATTATGCCCGACCCGCCATCCGCCTGTCGGCGCTTCAGCCCGCGCGGGTCATTTACGTAATGACTCACGACAGCATCGGGCTTGGCGAGGACGGACCGACCCACCAGCCGATCGAGCATTTGCAAAGCCTTCGCGCCATGCCACAAATCGATATTTTCAGGCCGGCCGACGCGGTCGAAACCGCCGAATGTTGGGCGCTCGCATTACAGAGCGACGGGCCGTCGATCCTCGCGCTGACGCGCCAAAACGTCCGGCCCCTGCGGACCGAGGCTGCAGGCGAAAACCTGTCGGCACGTGGCGCTTACCGGCTGAAAGCCGCTGAGAACACACGCAAAGTCATTTTCATTGCAACCGGCTCCGAAGTCGAACTCGCGCTCGATTCCGCCGCTCGGCTTGAAGCCGGGGGCATCGGTGCCGATGTGGTCTCCATGCCCTGCACCGAACGGTTCGACGCACAACCCGCCAGCTATCGCGAGGATGTTCTTCCCGACGTCAGCAACCGCGAGATCCTGCGCGTATCGGTCGAGGCGGGGACCACCTTCGGCTGGGAGCGCTACACCGGCCTCCACGGCCTTCGCGTCGGTATCGACCGTTTCGGCGTCTCCGCGCCGGCGAAGGATGCCTACGATTTCTTCGGCCTTACTCCCGACAAGATCGCCGCGCGGGTGCTCGATTATCTGAAACGAGGGACAGTCCCCTCCACAGGAACTGTCCCTAATGGAGAAATTGAATGACGAGAGTTGCAATCAACGGTTTTGGCCGGATCGGCCGCCTGGTCGCCCGCGCGATTCTGGAGCGGCCCGATTGCGGGCTGGAGCTGGTGAGCGTGAACGACCTGGCGGACGCGAAGTCCAACGCCTGGCTGTTCAAGCACGATAGCGTCCACGGGAAATTTCCGGGTGAGGTCACGACCGACGGCAACGACATCGTCGTGAACGGTAAGCGCATTCACGTGACGGCGGAGAGGGACCCCGCCAAGCTTCCGCACAAGACGAACGGCGTCGAACTGGCGCTTGAATGCACCGGATTCTTCGCCAGCCGCGAAGGCGGCGAAAAGCATATCGAGGCGGGC
>DASURT010000051.1:0-19052 GCA_036375515.1 Sphingomicrobium sp. | reverse complement strand
CGGATCGCGACCCGCAGAGATTCGATCTGACGTTCCTGCGCCGGTCCCCACACCGACCGCAACAAATGCGAATGCGTAAGCACCCGGCCTCGATGCTTGGCCAGCTCGGCAAGGACCGCATATTCCTTGGGAGTCAGGCGGATCGGGTTCCCATTCCTGGACACCGTCCGATGATACAGGTCGATCCTCACGCCCCCCGCTTCGATCGGTTGCTGCTCTTCTTCCGGGCCGAGGCCGACCAGGTTCGCCAGATAGCGATCGAGCTGCACAACTTCCGAACCGATGGCCGACACGAGCTGCTTGTCGGCCGAGGCGCCGCGGCGCAGTTCGCGAACCGCCCTGCCGATCGCCGTGAGCCGCGGCTGGAGATCCTGTCCAATCGAGGAGAGCAGCGCCGCCCGAAGGCGGTCGCGCTCGCGCGTCGCGGCGAAATCCCGCGATTCGCGTTCAAGCCGTTCACGCTCCAGCGCGAGGGCGAGCTGGTCGAGCAGGCTGGCGAGCAGCGGAAGCCGCTCCTCGCCGACCGCGGGCACCCCGTCGTCGCGGGCGAGGCCGGCGGCGGCGAGCACCCGGCCGGCGGAGCGCACCGGATGGAACACCCATTCGGCGGGCTGGATTCGCGGCGTGCCCCGCCCCGCCGGCTCCCCGGATTCAATGGTCAGCGCGGCGGCCGCGACATCGCTGGGCGTCAGGCGATTGCCCTCGGGGGCCGCGGCGACGATCCGCGGGACCGGCAATCCGCTGACCAGCAGCGCATTGCATTTGAACAGCTCGTGGAGCTCCGCGCAGGCGGTTCGGGCGATCTCGTCCTCGTCCCGGCACGAGAGCAGCCGGCGGGCGAAGCCGGCGATGGTCGCGTTGCGTGCCGCATGCGCCGCGGCGAGCCGCGCCTGACCGCGGATTCCCGCCGCGAGCCGGCTGGTGACCAAGGCGACGATCAGCAGCACGATCACCGTCACGACATCGGTCACGCGGTCGATCCGAAAGGTGTGAATGGGCTCGGTGAAAAAGAAATTGTAGGCCAGCGCGGCAACAATTCCAGCGAGGAACGCCGGCCCCAGGCCCCACAGCTCGGCAGCCGCAAGCACCGCCGGCAGGTAGATCATGTCGACCGCCGCCGTGCCCCAGCGCGGTGCGATCCACAGGCCCGCGAGGGTCGAGACCGCGACCAGCGCAAGCGCTCCGGCATAGGCCTGGATGCCGTCGACGATCGAGCTGCCGGAACGACCGGCGGTCCAGCTGGCGGAGGGCGCGTCCGTCATGGCCGCTCACTGCGCCGGGCGAGCCGCCGCGTCGAGATATCTGACGCCGATTTAATGTGCCTGTCATGCTCCCAGCGTTCAATCCACATGGAATCTTTATGCAAGCGCCGCTCACATTCGCGGGGACATGGCCACCGCAATTTCCGAGATCGCCGCGATTGCCGGCGGCGCTCCGGCGCGCCGCGGACCCGAGGAGACGCTGCCCAAGCTGATGCTCGGCGCGGTCGGCGTGGTCTATGGCGATATCGGCACGTCGCCGCTCTACACGATGAAGGAGAGCTTCCTCGGGCCGCACCCGCTGGCCGTCGACCCCCTGCATATCTTCGGCGTGCTGAGCCTGATCTTCTGGTCGCTGATGCTGATCGTGACGGTCAAATATGTGGCGGTCGCGATGCGCGCCGACAATCGCGGCGAAGGCGGCTCATTCGCGCTGCTGTCGCTGATCGCTCGCAATCTCGCCGGCACGAAATGGACCTCGACGCTCATCGTCCTCGGGGTCCTCGCGACCTCCCTGTTCTACGGCGACGCGATGATCACCCCGGCGATCTCGGTCCTCTCCGCGGTCGAGGGGCTGACCGTGGTCGAGAGCCAGCTCCAGCCGCTGGTCATTCCGATCTCCATCGGGATCCTCGCCGGCCTGTTCCTCGTCCAGTCGCGCGGAACCGCCAAGGTCGGCGTCCTGTTCGGTCCGGTGATCCTGATCTATCTCGCGGCGCTCGCGGCATTGGGCGTGTCGAACATCGCAAAGCACCCCGACATCATTGGCGCGCTCAATCCCTACTGGGCTCTCGAATTCTTCCTCTACAACCCGAAGCTTGCCTTCCTTGCTCTCGGCTCGGTGTTCCTCGCCGTCACGGGCGCCGAAACGCTCTATGCCGACATGGGTCATTTCGGCCGGAGGGCGATCGGCTTTTCGTGGCTTGGCCTCGTCTATCCGTGCCTCGCGCTCAATTACCTTGGGCAAGGCGCGCTCCTGCTCGGAACGCCGGAAGCGGCGGCCAACCCCTTTTACCTCATGGCGCCGGAATGGGCGCGGCTGCCGCTGGTCGGAATCGCAACCGCGGCGACGATCATCGCCAGCCAGGCCGTGATCTCCGGCGCGTTTTCGGTCACCCACCAGGCGGTGCAGCTCGGCTTCCTGCCGCGCCTCAGGACCGATCACACGAGCGAGAAAGCGGCCGGGCAAATCTACATTCCGGCGGTCAACTGGGGCCTGCTCCTCATGGTCGTGCTGCTCGTCCTGGGGTTCAGGGAATCGGGCAAGCTGGCCTCGGCCTATGGAATCGCGGTCACGGGCACGATGCTCATCACCACTATCATGCTGGGCGTGCTGGTATTCCAGGTATGGCGCTGGAACCGGTTCGTCGCGACCGCGACGATCGGCGCGTTCCTGCTCGTCGACGGCATCTATTTCGCGTCGAACATCACCAAAATCCCCGATGGAGGCTGGTTCCCGTTGCTGGTCGCGGCGGTGAGCTTCACCGTTCTCACGACGTGGGCGAAGGGGCGGCAGATGCTTCGCGCACGGCTTGCCGAATCGGCGCTTCCGCTGTCGGTGTTCATCAAGTCCGCGGCTCGCTCGGTGCACCGCGTGCGCGGGACTTCGGTGTTCCTGTCCGCAGCTCCGGACAGCGTGCCGGCCGCGCTGCTCCACAACCTCAAGCACAACCAGGTGCTGCATTCCCGGGTCCTGATCCTCAACGTCAAGGTCGAGGAGATCCCGCACGTCAGTCCCGACAAGCGCGTCGAGATTCACGACGCCGGGGAGGGCTTCTACCGGGTGATCCTCCACTACGGTTTCATGGAGGAGGCCGACATCCCGCGCGACCTTGCCGGGATCAGCACGTGCGGCGAACCGTTCAACATGATGAGCACCAGCTTCTTCCTCGGGCGGCAGAAACTGATCGCGTCGAAGAAGGTGCCGGGCATGGCGCTGTGGCGCGAGCGGCTGTTCGCGTGGATGCTCAAGAGCTCGGAAAGTGCGATGGAATTCTTCAAGCTCCCGACCAACCGGGTGGTCGAGCTCGGCAGCCAGTTGCAGATTTAGCCCGCCATCCTCTTCTGGCCGAGGCCGACCACCATCTGGTTCGCCCGGTCGTAGCTCAACGGCTTGCCGAACAGATAACCCTGGATCGTGTCGCAGCCGAGGTCGCGCATCCGCTCGAAATCCTCGGCCGTCTCGACGCCCTCGGCGGTGACCGACATCCGGAAGCTCTTCGCGAGCTGCACGATCGACTGAATGATCGCGACATTCTCGGGCCGCGAGCCCGCCTCGCGAACGAAGCTGCCGTCGATCTTCAATTTGTGGAACACGGCCTTGTTGAGATAGCCGATCGACGAATAGCCCGTGCCGAAATCGTCGAGCGCGATCCCGACGCCGAGCGCGCGGAGGCGCTTCAAGACATCGAGGGTCGAGCCGTTGTCGCCGAGGAACACGCCTTCGGTGACCTCGAGCTCGATCCGGTTTCCGGCCAGCTTGTACCGGTTGATCGCTTCGCTGACGAGGTTCGGAAGCGCGGCCGTTCCGATCTGCTTGGGCGAGATGTTCAGCGCCACGGTGATCGGCTCGGGCCAGGTCGCGGCCGCGCGGCACGCTTCGTCGATCACCCACTCGCCGATCGTCGACATGAGGCCGGTTTCCTCGGCGACCGGGATGAACACGTTCGGCGGGACCAGGCCGCGCTGCGGATGATTCCAGCGAATGAGCGCCTCGAACCCGACCAGCTTCTGGGTCTTGGCGTTGACCAGCGGCTGATAGACGAGATGGAACTGCTTGGTGGCGATCGCCTGGCGAAGGTCGGCCTCGAGCCGCACGCGGTCCTCCTGCTCCGACTGGAGCTCGGACGAGAAATATCGCGCGCAGCCGCGCCCGACGTCCTTCGCCTGATACAGCGCGAGGTCCGCCTTGAGGATGAGGTCGTCGACCGTCGCCCCGTCGATCGGCCCGAACGCGCAACCGATCGAGACGCCGATGCGGATCTCGATCTGGTCGATCAAATAGGGTTCCCGGATCGCCTTGATGATCCTCTCGGCGAGCTGTTCGACCTTCTTGCGGCTCTGCGCGTCGGTGAGGACGATCGCGAACTCGTCGCCGCCCATCCGGCCGACATGGCCGTCCGAGCCGACTTCGTCGACGAGGCGCTTGGCGACGGCCCGGAGCACCGCGTCGCCCTTCGGGTGACCGAACGTGTCATTGACCGGCTTGAAGTCGTCGAGGTCGAGGAACATGATGGCGCACGGCACATTGCCGGTCGTCGCCGCCCGGAGCGCCTCGCCGAGGAGTTGGCGGACCCGGCCGCGATTGGGGAGGCCAGACAACACGTCGACGTTGGCGAGGTGGGTGAGCCGCTCCTGCGTCTGGCGGATCTCGGTGATGTCGGAGCCAACCCCGCGGAAGCCCTCGAAGCGGCCGGCGGTGTCGATGATCGGGTCTCCGGCCATCGAGATCCAGCGCGAGCCGCGATTGGTCTTCAATTCCATCTCGAGCGAATTGAACGGCTGCTTCTGCAGCAGCACGCGGCCGAGCTCGGCATTGCCGCCGACCAGCGACGGAAGCGAATGCCCGAGGAGCTGGCTGCCCGGCCGTTCGAGCAGGGCGCTCATCCGCGAACTGATGTAGGTGACCCGGTTGTCGGCATCGACCTGCCACAGCCAGCCGACGCCGCGCTGCTCATATTCCTGCAGAAGCAGGCTCGCCCCCGCGCTCTGGGTTCCGACCAGGGCGTTCATCTTCAACTGATGGAAGGCCCAGCGCGCGACGGTCAGCACGCCGACGACCGAAACGCCCATGGTGAAGACGATCGAAAGCATGTGCTGCACCGGCAGGCTGTGGCGGCCGAGGAGAAGCGCCCCGCCGACTCCGGCGGTGAACGCCGCCATCCACGTCCGGGCGCATTGCGGGACGACCACGAGGCCGAGCGCGCCGATCCCGAGCCCGGCCATCAGCGAGGCGGCGACGACCTGCGTTTCGGGCCTGAGCGAGGTGAAGACGTAGAGCGGCAGGCTGAGCCACAGCGCGGCGCGGGCCGCGACCTCGCCGACCATCAGCCACATCGGAATGCGCCTGCCCGAGCGGCCGACGCAGGTGATCGACTGGTTACGCGCGAGCTGCATCGCTCCGAGACTGAAGGCGGAAACGGCCAGCACCCAGGGCGCGAGCCAGGTCGCCGGGACCGACTTCCAGAGGTTCGCCGCCATCATCAGCGCGGCGACGATGTTCGCGGCCGTGAAGAAGGGCGCGAGCTGGGCGCGCGAGATCAGCTGCACGTCCCTCAGGGGCGAGCTTTCGGATTCCGGCTCACGGTTGGTGAGACCGGCCGATTCACCGCCCGGAAGCCGGGCCGAAATCAGGCGCTTATATCGATCTGGAGCCTCGTACATCCACCCGCCGTTTCGCTTAGGCGGACCGCACTAGCCAAAGAGCGTTTAAGCGCGGTTAAGGCCGTTTATTTCCGGTTGACCGCTCCGGGGCGCCGATCAGGCCCAATTTGTCGAGCTCCCGGGTGACGAGCGGGTGATAGAGCGGGCGCGCCTCGGCATAGACGCGGGCCGCGATCGGGCGGCCCCACTGCCCGTCCTTCGCGAGCGCCTTGATCAGCGGCTTCACGAACTTGCCGCGGCCCTGCGAGGTCAGAAATTGCTCGAGTGAGGGAATCGCGGCGCCGTAGCGGCTCGAAACGGCGAGATCGAGCCAGGCGAAGCGCACCTCCATGTTGGCGGTGCGGTTGAGGTCGAACGACGACTGGAGCGCGTCCAGGCGTGCCTTGGGGAGCTTGCGCGGCAGGCGGTTGAGGAAACGCAGCCGCTCGTCGGTCGTCCACTTCGCCCACCCGTCCGGAGGAGCGGCGCCGCGCGCGAAGGCCGATGCCGCCCTGTCCTGCTCCGCGAACGTGGCTGCCGGCGGCCGCACCATGTTGGGCGGGATTCCCGGCTGATAGACCCATCGGTCGAGCATCAGCTTGTTCTCGAGCGTCTTGTCGCCACTGACGAGGTTCGCCCGGATGTCTTCGAGGAAGATCGCGGACGTGACCGGCTGGAACGCGTGCCGGTTGAACCAGCCCTTGAGCCAGGAATCGAAGCGGTCGCGCCCGACGACCGCCTCGATCGTGCGCATGAACGCCGCGCCCTTCTCATAGGCGATGTCCGAGAGGCCGTCGTCGGGATTCCGGCCCTTGAGATCGAGGTGAAGGCGGGTGTCGGGCCCGTTCGGGCCGCCATTTTCGGCAACCGCCTTGTTCAGCGCGTCGATGCCGAGCGCGATCTGCTCGTCGGCCTCTTTCTTGCCGTAGAGCTCCTCGACGATCCGCCGCTCGGCATAGGTCGTCATCCCCTCGTTGAGCCAGAAATCGTTCCAGGTGGCGTTGGTGGCGAGATTGCCCGACCAGCTGTGCGCGAGCTCGTGCGCGACGAGGCTGACGAGGCTCTTGTCGCCGGCGATGAAGGTCGGCGTCAGGAACGTCAGGTTGGGGTTTTCCATCCCCCCGAGCGGGAAGGAGGGCGGGAGGACTAGCACGTCATAGCGGCCCCAGCGGTAGGGGCCGTAGAGCTTCTCGGCCGCCGCCACCATCTTCTCGGTGTCGGACAGCTCCCTCGCGGCGGCGTCGATGGTCGCGGGCTCGGCCCAGACTCCGGTCCGCGGGCCGAGCGATCTGAAGGTCAGGTCGCCGACCGCGATCGCGATCATGTAGGAAGCGACATTGTGGTCCATCCGGAAATTGAACACGCTCTCGCCGCCTTGCGTGATCGGCTCGGCGACACGCGGAGCGCTCATCACCGCCGTCATCCCGGCGGGCACATGGACGGTCGCTTCCCAGCTCTGGCGGATGCCCGGTGAATCCTGCGTCGGGATCCAGCTTCGGTTCTGGATCGATTCGCCCTGGCTGAAGAGGAACGGCGCCCGCTTTCCGGCGGTCTGCAGCGGCGTCAGCCATTGCAGCGCGCCGGCCTCCGGTGCGCTCTTGTAGCGGATGACGATGCGCCGGGTGTCCGGCCTCAGCGCGATCGCGAGCGGCGCGCCGAGATTGGGGTCCTTCCGGCCGACCTTCCATTGCAGCGGCTCGCGCGAGGCGTCGGTGACGCTCTCGATCTCGAGGCCGTTGTCGTCGAGGACGATCTCCCTGGCGTCATGACGCCGGTCGACGTCGAGTGTCGCCGTTCCGCCGATCCGCTTCGTGTCGAAATCGACCGTGAGGTCGAGCGCGACATGGGTCACCCGGGCCTCGAGCGGCTTCGCGAAGCTATGGGGATCGACCGCGTCGGGAGTCGTCAGGATCGGTGCTACCGCGGCCTCGGCCGCCCGCGGGCCTGTCTGGTTGCCGTCCTCGCCGCCGACGCGGCAGGCCGCGAGAAAAATCGCGCCGAACAGGGTCGCGCAGGTCGAAAGCTTCATGCCGTTCCTCGATTTCGGTCCGGCACGCCAACGCCCGGGTCCAGGTTCGGTGCCCCGCTACAGGCGCACGGATGCGCCGCGCAACCCCCGCGCTCGCAAAGGCCCGCGCCCGCCTCTATATCTCCCGCCATGGCGACGGACAGCGCAATGCTCGACCGGCGGCAGGCCGAACGCCGCCGCGACGAACCGGACGAAGCGCCCGGCATCCTTTCGCCGGCGGCTCCGATCGCTCGCGGGATCGGCCTCGACCGGCCCTTCTTCGACGACAAGAACCGCGCCTTCTGGATGCTCCAGTCGTTCGGCTGGAGCGGCTATTTCTTCCTAAGGTCGCTCTCCGGCTTCGCCAACAGCATGGGCTGGATGTGGCTGGTCCACACCCTGCTGCTGACCATGACCGGCTATTCGCTGACGCTCCTGATGGCGTCGCTGTTCCGGCGCTTGATCAAGATGAAGCCGGTCGTGACGCTCATTGTCTCACTCGTCATCGTCATCATTGCCTCCGGCGCCTTTTCGGTGATCGAGACATGGAGCGTCGCGACCTTCCTGAAACCGAACCTGAGGCCGGTCGGGGTCGAGTATTTCGGGGCGATCCTGCTCAATTTCTCGCTGCTCGCCGCGTGGACCGCGCTTTATTACGGGATCAACTATTTCCTCCTGCTGGAAGAGCAGATCGACCAGCGCGAGCGGCTGGAGGGCCAGGCGTCGAGCGCGCAGCTGGCGATGCTCCGCTACCAGCTCAACCCGCACTTCCTGTTCAACACGCTCAATTCGATCTCGACCCTGGTGCTCCTGAAGCAGACCGAGCGCGCCAACGCCATGCTGGCGCGCCTCTCCTCCTTCCTGCGCTACACGCTCGCCAACGAGCCGACCGCCAAGGTGACGCTGGCGCAGGAGGTCGAGACGCTGAAGCTCTACCTCGAAATCGAGAAGATGCGCTTCGAGGATCGCCTGCGACCGCATTTCCGGATCGAGCCCGACACGATCGGAGCCCGGTTGCCGTCTCTGCTCCTTCAGCCGCTCATCGAGAATGCGATCAAATATGCGGTCACCCCGAGCGAAAACGGAGCCGACATCTGGATCACCGCGGTCCGCGAGGGCCATGCGGTGCGCCTCGAGGTCGCCGACAACGGCAACGGGCTCGGCGACGATCTTGCCGCGAGCCTCTCGACCGGCGTCGGACTGGCCAACATTCGGGACCGCCTGTCGCAGGCCTATGGCGCGGGGCACCGTTTCGAGATGAGAACGAACGAGAAGGGGGGCTTTAGCGTTATCCTGGAAATTCCCTACGAAACCGGAGACAAGGCCTGATGACAATCCGGACCATTTTGGTCGACGACGAACCGCTGGCGACACAGGGCCTGCAGCTGAGACTGCAGGCGCACGAAGACGTGGAGGTGGTCGCCACCGCCGGCAACGGTCGCGAGGCCATCCGCCAGATCAAGACCCACAAGCCCGACCTCGTCTTCCTCGACATCCAGATGCCGGGGTTCGACGGCTTCTCGGTCATCCAGGGCCTGATGGACGTAGAGCCGCCGATGTTCGTTTTCGTCACGGCCTATGGCGAGCATGCCCTGCGGGCGTTCGAAGCCCAGGCGGTCGACTATCTGATGAAGCCGGTCGACGAGGACCGGCTAGCGGCGACGATGGACCGGGTCCGGCAGCGGCTCTCCGAAAAGCGCGGCGCCGGCGAGACCGAGCGCCTGAAGGAAGCGCTGGCCGAGCATGCCCCGGAAGCCGCCGAGGAACTGGCCGAGACCATGCCCGAGGCGCCCTCTCCGGGACGCTACGAGAAGATGATCAACATCAAGGACCAGGGACAGATTTTCAGGGTCGACGTCGACACGATCGAACGGATCGACGCCGCGGGCGACTATATGTGCATCATGACCGGCGACAATACGTTGATCCTCCGTGAGACGATGAAGGACCTCGAAAAACGGCTCGACCCGCGCCGGTTCCAGCGGGTGCACCGCTCGACGATCGTGAACCTCGACCTTGTCCGGCAGGTGAAGCCGCACACCAACGGCGAATGCTTCCTCGTCCTCGATTCCGGAGCGCAGGTGAAGGTGTCGCGGAGCTATCGGGATGTGGTCGCGCGGTTCGTCCATTAGTCGAACAGCTTCCCACTTCCGGGAAACCGCTGCTAACCACGGGGAATGAACAGGAGATTCTGGCTCGCGGCGACCGCCGCACTTTCGCTTGCCGCGTGCAGCGGCACCACCGGCAATCAGCAAGGCTCGGGAAATACGAGCGGGGCGGCGCAGGAGGCGACGGACAAGCTGGCTCCGGTCGACATGACGGCCGACACGAGCTTCCTCACCGCCGAAGAGCGCCAGGTCGTCAACCTGCTGATCCAGGCGGCCGACCTCATGAACCCGATTTACCTGCGCCAGGTCTCGGCCGACAATCCGCGGATTCGCGAGGAGATCGTGAAGAGCGGCGACAAGGCGCTGCTGCAGCGGTTCGACACGTTCATGGGGCCGTGGGACGAGGTCGACGAGGACAAGCCCTTCTACGGGACCGCGACCCGTCCAGTCGGCGCCGGCTTCTACCCGGCCGGCCTGACCAAGGCAGAGTTCGACGCTTATCTCGCCAAGCATCCGGACGAGGCCGAGCGGCTGACGAGCCCATATACGGTCGTGAAGCGCGAGGGCGACCGGCTCGTCGCCGTGCCCTACAGCGTCGAATACAAAGAGTGGCTCGAACCCGCCGCACGACTGCTCGAGAAAGCGGCCGCGATCACCGGCAACGCGAGCCTCAAGAAGTTCCTGACGCTTCGAGCCAAGGCCTTCCGGACCGACGATTATTTCGAGTCCGAGCTCGCCTGGATGGATTTGAAGGACACCCCGATCGAGATGGTGATCGGCCCCTATGAGACCTATACCGATACGCTCTACGGCGCGAAGACGGCCTTCGAAGCCTTCGTGGTGCTGAAGAACCCGAAGGAGAGCCAGGCCCTCGACGTCTACAAGAGCCACCTGCGCGACATGGAAGCCAATCTTCCGGTCGAGGAGAAGTACAAGAACTTCAAGCGAGGCTTCGAATCGCCCATTTCGGTCGGGGACGAGATTCACGCCGGCGGCGACGCCAATCACGGCATCCAGACCGTCGCCTTCAACCTGCCCAACGACGAGCGCGTGCGCGAAGCCAAGGGCGCGAAGAAGGTGATCCTGCAGAACGTGCTGGGCGCCAAATACGACATGATCCTGAAGCCGATGGCGCCGCTGGTGCTGGTCCCCGAGCAGGCGGCCAACGTCAACAAGCGCTACATGTACATGGAGACCCTGTTCCACGAGCTGAGCCACAGCCTCGGCCCGGGCTCGATCGTCGTGAACGGGCGCAAGACGACGGTCGACAAGGCGCTGAAGGACGTCGGCAGCGGCTTCGAGGAGGCCAAGGCCGACGTGATGGGCGCCTACAACGTGATGTTCATGATGGACCGGGGCGTGCTTCCCTCGGCGGAGAAGCCGCAGATCCGCGCCGCCTATGTCGCCGGCCTGTTCCGAGCGATGCGCTTCGGCGACACCGATGCCCACGGCAAGGGCGCCGCGATGCAGTATCGCTATCTGCGCGACAAGGGCGGAATCGTCTGGGATTCCGGCGCGAAGCGGTTCCGGATCGATCCGGCAAGGCTCGATTCCGGAATCCGCGATCTCGTCGGCGACATCGTCCGGCTGCAGGGCAACGGCGATTATGACGGGACCAAGGCGTTCCTTGCCAAATGGGCGGTGATGGATGCGGAAGCCCGGCAGGTGACAAGCCAGATGACGCACATCCCCGTCGACATCCGGCCGACCTATCCCGACCGGGTCTGACCGCCCCGCCTTTGGCCAGGGTCCAAGCCCATTACCAGCGAGGCCGCGATGGTGACGAAAACGCGTTCTGGGAGTGAGCGAGCGAAGCCAGGTAGCGGGGCCTACCTGGCAAGCGAGCGAGCGCGCCAGGGCGCGATTTCGTCCCACCCGAAGGGCATGTCCCGGCCTCGCCGGTAATGGGTTTGGACCCTAGGCGGCGACCGGAAGCCTGACCGTCACCCTGGTCCCGGCGCCGACCGAGCTCCGGATCTCGAGCGATCCGCGATGGCGCTCGACGATATGCTTGACGATCGCGAGGCCGAGGCCGGTCCCGCCCGATTCCCGGCTCCGAGCCGCGTCAATCCGGTAGAATCGCTCGGTCACCCGGGGCAGGTGCTCGCGGGGAATGCCGGGCCCATGATCGATGACATTCACGGTCACCCGGCGGCCGCTCCGGGCGGCCGCAAGCTCGATCTTCGCCCCAGGCCGGTCGCAGCCGTAGCGCACCGCGTTGCTCAGCAGATTGTCCAGGACCTGGATCAGCTGCGCCCGGTCGCCGCGGACAGGCGGCAGGCCGTCGGGGATGTCGAGGACGACCTCGCACTGGCCGCTGGAGATCATGTGAGCGACGTTCCCGAGGGCCGTTCGGATCGCATCGCCGAGGTCGACCGCCTCGCCGGGCGCGATGAACCGGTCGGCCTCTATCCGCGAGAGGCTCATCAGGTCCTCGATGATCCGCAGCATGCGCTTCGCTTCGTCGCGGATCGTCCGGCCGAAAGTCGAGCGGAGCTCGCCGCTCAGCTCGCTCTCTTCGGCGAGAGTCTCGGCATAGCCGAGGATCGTCGACAAGGGGGTCCGGAGCTCGTGGCTGGCGTTGGCGACAAAATCGACGCGCATCCTTTCCGCCGAGACGGCGGCCGAGCGGTCGATCATCCGGATCAGGGCCGCTCCGCTTCCGATCGGCCGGATCACCAGCCGCCACGAGCGGCCGAGCTCCGCGATCCCCGTGGCGTCGATCTCGCCCGGCTTGTGCCCGAGGATCCATTCGAGCGCCTGGGGATGTCGAATGGCGAGGCGCACGTCGCGCCCTTCGATCCGCACGCCGAAAAGCTTGCGCGCCGCGTCATTGGCGACCCGCACGATGCTCCCTTCGACGATCAGCGCGGGCTCGTCGAGCGCGTCGACCAGAGCGCGCGTGTTAGACCCGATTTCGACCATCGCGCCGGGTTTAGCCGGAAGCAGGGTGCAGACCAACGCGGCGGTGAGGCGGCGCGGTCAGCCCGGGGTCAAAGGCTCAGGCTCAGGGAGAAGGAAGCGACGTGATCATTCGTGTCCTCGCCGCCGCGCACGAAGCCGTGCTGATTCAGATAGCCGATTTCCGCGGTGAGTGCTCTCGTCAACGGCGTGTTGATCGCAATCAGGGTCCGCATGCGGTCGAGTCCGTCCTGACGCTGGAATGACGTGCTGTTCAGATTGATGAAGATCTCGTTGCTGAGCGTCAGCGACGTCCCGGAGCCTTTGGCTAGCGGCAGGGAAAATTTGACGTAGGGGCGCATCCGCCAGGCGGTGCCGTCAAAATTCTCGCGCCAGCGCTGTTCCACCCGCATTCGGGCGCTGAGTTTCCCGCCCGCGATTCTGGCGAGATTGTCGAAGGTCACCTGTTCGCGCGCGCGACGCTCCATCACGGTGAAGTCGCCGTCGGAATATTGGGGATTGTGAACATACCCGGCCGCGAGCGTTACGCCTTTGGTGACGCGGTACCCGAGCAGGGTGGCCGATTCGATCTCGTACAGCCCGTTGCGGCTGTCGCTGAGACGGGCGGTCAGCTCCTGCTGGAGACGCCAATTGTCGCTGAGCTTCACGTTTGCGTTCGCCGAGGTCCAGAGCTGCTCGTCCGATTTGGCCCAAGCTGCCGCGGGCATGGAGAGCGATACGATTAGAACAGCTGCGGTGATAGCGTTGCGTCTCATCTGTCCATCTCAATTGATCCGTCGTCATTGCGGCTTACCGGCCGGGCCGAACGATATCGTGACGCGCTTGCTGCAGATTTGTGACAGCACTCAGCCTTCGCGGTCGAGCGAATAGCCGGCCGAGCGGACGGTCCGGATAAGGTCCGGACGGTCGCCGGCATTCAGCGCCTGGCGAAGCCGCCGGACGTGCACGTCGACCGTGCGGGCATCGATGTCGGAATCGTGGCTCCAGACCGCGTCGAGCAGCCGCTCGCGCGAGAAGACGCGCCCGGGATGCTCGAGGAAATGCCTGAGCAGGCGGAACTCGGTCGGGCCGAGCGGCACCTGGCTGCCGCTCCGCCGGACCCGATGCGCCGCCACGTCCATTTCGACGTCGGCATAGGCGAGCTGCTCGCCGGCGAGCGCGGGCCGGACCCGGCGCAGCACCGCGCCGACCCGGGCGACCAGCTCACGCGGGCTGAACGGCTTCGTCACATAATCGTCCGCGCCGGTTTCGAAACCGCGGATCCGGTCACTCTCCTCGCCGCGCGCGGTCAGCATCATGATCGGGACGTTGGCGCTGGTCGCGCGCCGGCGGAGGCGCCGGCACACCTCGATCCCGCTGATGCCCTCGATCATCCAGTCGAGCACCACGACATCCGGCTTCACCTCGTCGACGAGGATCAGGGCCTCTTCGCCGTCGCCGGTGCGCGTGACGTCATAGCCCGCCCGCTCGAAGTGGAAGGTGACGAGGTCCGCCAGCGCGCGATCGTCCTCGACCAGGAGCAGATGCTTGTTGGCCATGGCGCTATTTCGGCGACTTGCCCGGCCGGTCGGCCATGTGCTCGCCGGTCGCGGCATAATAGACCATCTCGGCGATGTTGGTCGCATGGTCGCCGACCCGCTCGAGGTTCTTGGCGACGAACAGGAGATGGGCCGCCTGGCCGATGTTGTGCGGGTTTTCCATCATGTGCGTGAGCAAGGTGCGGAAGATCGAATCGTAGAAATCGTCGACCGCGTCGTCGCGCTGGCACACGCGCACGGCCGCTTCCGAGTCGCGCTCGACGAAGGCGTCGAGCACGTCGTGCACCATGCCGGTCGAAATCCTCGCCATTTCCGGAAGCAGCGACAGAGGCTCGATCTTGCCGGCGGTCTCGAGCAGCGGAACCCGCCTGGCGATATTCTTGGCATAGTCGCCGATGCGCTCGACAACGCCGGAAATCTTGAGCGCCGCGACCACGTCGCGCAGGTCGCCCGCCATCGGAGCGCGGAGCGCGATGAGCTGCACCGCGCGACGCTCCGTCTCGACCTCGAGCGCGTCGAGCTTCTTGTCATCGCGGATGACCTGTTCCGCGCCTTCGGTATCGCGTTCGACGAGGCAGCGCATGGCTTCGCCGATGGCGTATTCGGCAAGACCGCCCATCTGGCTGATGAGCGCGCGAAGCCGCTCGATGTCCTCGTCGAATGCCTTGAGCGTGTGCCCGCTAGCCTGCTGCATAAGTCCTGCTCCGATCAGCCATAGCGGCCGGTAATATAGTCCGTGGTGCGCCGCTCGCGCGGGTTGGTGAAGATTTCCGACGTCTTGCCGTATTCGACCAGCTCGCCGAGGTGGAAAAAGGCGGTGCGCTGCGACACGCGCGCGGCCTGCTGCATGTTGTGGGTGACGATCGCGATCGCATAGCGCCCGCGAAGCTCGTGGATCAGCTCTTCGATCTTGGCCGTCGCGATCGGGTCGAGCGCCGAGCAGGGCTCGTCCATCAGGATCACTTCCGGATCGACGGCGATCGCGCGAGCAATGCACAAGCGCTGCTGCTGGCCGCCCGAGAGCGCCGTGCCGCTTTCGGCGAGGCGGTCCCTGACCTCGTCCCACAGGCCCGCGCGCTTCAGCGATTTCTCGACGATCTGCTCGAGCTCGGCCTTCGATTGGGCAAGACCGTGGATCCGTGGACCGTAGGCGACATTCTCGAAGATCGACTTGGGGAACGGGTTGGGTTTCTGGAACACCATTCCCACGCGAGCGCGCAATTGGACCACGTCCATCCCGGCGCTGGCGATGTCCACGCCGTCGAGCTCGATCCGGCCGCTCACCCGAGCCGAAGGGATCGTGTCGTTCATCCGGTTGAGGCAGCGGAGGAAGGTCGACTTGCCGCAGCCCGACGGGCCGATGAAGGCGGTCACGCGATCCTCGTGGATATCGATCGAAACGTCCTTCAGCGCCTGCTTGTCGCCGTAGAAGACGCTGACCTGTCGCGCCGACATCTTGGCCTCACGGCCGGTGTCGGCATCGGAACGCCGGGTCCCCGCGATATTCGGCTGGCGCGAAACATCGACCATCGGAACGCCTTTGTCGAACTGGCCGTCACCGTCGAGATCGCGCGGGTTGGGAGCGGTGGGTTTTGCCGCCCGCGGGCGTTTGCGGCGGGCTTCCGCGGTCATCGTCACCTTTTCCTTCATCGGCATCACCAGCGGCGCTCGAAACGGTTGCGAAGATAGATTGCGAGGCCGTTCATCAGAAGCATGAACAGCAACAGGACGATGATCGCCGCGCTCGTCTTTTCGACGAAGCCGCGGTCGACCTCATCGGACCAGAGGAAGATCTGGACCGGAAGAACCGTCGCCGGATCGGCGATCCCGCCCGGCGGAGCGGCGATGAACGCGCGCATTCCGATCATCAGCAGCGGCGCGGTTTCGCCGAGCGCGCGCGCCATCCCGATGATCGTCCCCGTAAGGATTCCGGGAAGCGCGAGCGGCAGCACATGATGGAAGGTCACCTGCATCTTCGACGCCCCGACCCCGAGCGCGGCGTCGCGGATCGAGGGCGGAACCGTCTTGATCGCATTTCGGCCCGCGATCACGATCACCGGCATGGTCATCAGCGCGAGGGTCAGCCCGCCGACCAGCGGCGCCGACCGCGGCAGGTTGATCGTGTTGAGGAAGACCGCGAGGCCCAGCAGCCCGAAAATGATCGACGGCACCGCGGCGAGGTTGTTGATCGAAACCTCGATCGCGTCGGTCCAGCGGTTCCGGGGCGCGAACTCCTCCAGATAGACGGCGGCCAGAACGCCGACCGGGAAAGCCAGCAGCATCGTCACGAGGATCGTCAGGAAGCTGCCCTTGAGCGCGCCCCACACTCCGGCGGACGACGGGTCCGTGGAATCCGACGCGCTCAGGAACCCGCCGTTGAACGCGCGGTGCAGCGCCTGGCGCGACTGAAGGAGACTGACGAGCCGCTCGCTGGCATCGTCACCCCGATCCTTGGCGGCGATGTCGATCCGGCTCGAGACCGGAAGCCAGAAAGTGGCGGAGCCGGTGAGAACATCCGGCCGTGCGACGATCTCGCGAGTGAGCTTGTTCACGGCGGCATCGCCGAACATCTCCGCCGCGTCCGGTCCATAGGCCGCGCTCGCGGCCTTCGAGATGGCACCTTCGAGATCGGCCGAGGCCACCGCCTGCGCGGCGTCCGGCCCGCGCAGGGTCGCGGGATCCAGGAACAGGTCGCTCCTGGCGAAATCGATCCTCAGCGCGGCTTCGTAATGGATGAAGCCGCCCAGGCCCTTGGCCGCCATCGTGTACAGCAGGAACGCAAGGAACAGCACCGACACGCCGACGGCCGCGAAGCCGACGAAGCGGAAGCGGCGCTCGGCAGCGTAACGGCGGCGCAGGCGCTGATGATTTGGGGCGGCTTTATTCATATTGCTCCCGGTAGCGGCGCACGATGTGCAGCGCGATGAGATTGAGGAGCAGAGTGATCAGGAACAGGGCGAGGCCCAGCGCGAAGGCGGCGAGAGTCTTGGCGCTGTCGAATTCCTGGTCGCCGGTCAGCAGCTGAACGATCTGCACGGTGACGGTCGTCACGCTCGCGAACGGGTTCGCGGTGAGGTTCGCGGCAAGGCCGGCGGCCATCACGACGATCATCGTCTCGCCGATGGCGCGGCTGACCGCGAGCAGGATCCCGCCCATGACCCCGGGAAGCGCCGCCGGAAGCAGCACCCTGCGGATGGTCTCCGACGTGGTCGCGCCCATCGCGAGGCTCCCGTCGCGCATCGACTGCGGCACGGCGGCGATCGAATCGTCGGCCATGGAGCTGATGAAGGGGATGATCATGATGCCCATGACCGCGCCCGCAGCCAGCGCGCTCTCGCTGCTCGCCGAGCTGATCCCGATCGCGATCCCGAAGTCGCGCACCGCGGGAGCGACGGTGAGCGCCGCGAAATAGCCGTATACGACGGTCGGGACCCCGGCGAGAATCTCGAGGATCGGCTTGAGCCAGGCGCGCACCCGCGGATGCGCATATTGGGTCAAACAGATTGCGCTCATGAGCCCGAGCGGCACGGCGACGATCATCGCGATGACCGCGCCGATGAAGAAGGTGCCCCAGAGCAAAGGCACCGAGCCGAACGCGCCGGAGGAACCGGCCTGGTCCGCGCGGATCGCGGTCTGCGGACTCCATTCGAGGCCGAAGATGAACGAACCGACGGGATAGAGGCGGAAGAAGCGCAGGCTCTCGAACATCAGCGACAACAGGATTCCGAGCGTCGTCAGGATCGCGATCAGCGATGCCGCGAACAGCAGGGCCATGACCCAGCGCTCGACGCCCGCGCGGGCGCGGAATTGCGGCGCGCTCCGGCGAAGGGCGAGGCCGGCCCCGACCAGCGCGACGACGAGAGCCACCCCTCCACCCATCAGCGCATAACGGCTTTCCGCCGCCCGGATGACCGGCGCGACAGTCGACGATTCGGGGTTGAAGCCCTGGTCGCGATCGCCATGCGCGATCTCGCGCGCTTCCGACAGGATCGATTCGCGCTGCATCTCGAACGCCGGGAGCGCCCGGCCCTCGGGGCTCGACAGCACGGCCTGGTCGACCAAGTGCGACTGCAACGGAGCCCAAGCCGCGATTAGCAGAAGCGCCGGGATCGCGGCCCATAGCGCCGCATAGGCGCCGTGATAGGAAGGCAGCGAGTGAAGCCGGCCCGCCGCGCGCAGACGGCCGGCACGGACGTAGCCCGTCCAGCCCGCGCCGAGCGCGACGGCCAGGATCGCGGCGAATGCGAGGCCGAGGCTCATGTGGCCCCCAAACCCATGCCTACTTCAGCGTGCCCGGGTCGAGCGGCGCAAGCTCGCTCGCCTGCCGTTCGGCCGTGGCCGCGTCGGCCCCCGCGAACGGCACCAGGCCAATGCGCTCGAGCGAGCCGCCCCTGGCCCACATCTTCGCGTATTGGGCGACGAAATCGCGCAGCTTCGGCTTCGCGGCCATGTGCTCGCCCTTGACGTAAATGTAGAGCTTGCGGGCACCCGGGTAGCTCAGATCGGCAATCGTCGCCTCGCTCGGGGTGACTCCGCCGATCTTCACCGGCCGGACCTTGTCGGCATTTTCGTCGAGGTAGGAGAAGCCGAGGACTCCGAGCGTGCCGGGATCGGCCGAAACCTTCTGCACCATCAGATTGTCGTTCTCGCCCGCTTCGACGAAGGCGCCGTCCTCGCGGATCTTGGTGCAGATGTCCTTGTGCCTGTCCTCGTCGGTCTTCTTGAGCTCCTTCATCGCCGGGTCGGTCTCGCACCCCTTGGTCAGGTAGAGCTCGGCAAGGCTGTCGCGAGTCCCCGACGTCGGCGGGGGCCCGAGCACGCGGATCTTCACCGCCGGAAGCGCCGGGTTCACGTC
>DASURT010000050.1:0-3995 GCA_036375515.1 Sphingomicrobium sp. | reverse complement strand
GGCCATGGCGGCCGCTCCGGCGATCAACGGCCGCTGGGAAAAAGACCGGATCGCGATTTCCTCGACGATCGACATCGGCGTCGGCACCGCGCTCGGCGAGAAAGGGCTGGTCGTGCCGGTGGTGAAGGACGCCGGCTCGCTGACGCTCGAGCAGATTGGCGCGAAGCTGGACGATCTCACCCGCCGCGCGCGCGACGGTCAGCTCGAGCGGTCGGAAGTGTCGGGAGGCACCTTCACCATCTCCAACCACGGGGTGTCGGGCTCGCTGCTCGCCGCCCCGATCATCCTCCACCAGGGCCAGGCCGCGATCCTCGGCATCGGCAAGCTCGAGAAACGGGTCGTGGTGCGCGAGGTGGAGGGCGAGGATGGGATCGTGATCCTGCCGATGGCCTATGTGACCCTCACCATCGACCATCGCGTCGTCGACGGGCACCAGACGAATGCGTGGCTGACGCGTTTCGTCGAGATTCTCGAGAGTTGGGCTTAGGACATGATCCCCCGGATCATGTCGTCGTCCACCTGGCCGGAAGGCTGATGGCCCGAGCGCCGAAGCAGGACAGCGCGGAGCGGCTGTTCGTCCGGCGGGTGCTGATCGTCCTCGGCCTCGCCGCGCTGTTCCTCGTCGCGTGGCAGCTTCGAACCTTGCTCCTGATGCTGTTCGGCGCGGTCGTGGTCGCGACCGTGTTCCGGGCCATCGCGGATCGGATCGAGAAACTGACGAAATGCCCGCAGCGGCTCTCGATCATCCTCTCGATTCTCCTCGTCCTCGGAATCGTCGCCGCACTCCTCGCCACGTTCGGGGCGCAGATTGTCCGGCAGATCGACACCCTTCGGGAGGCGTTGCCCGCCGCGTGGCGCGCCTTCGAAGCGCGGATGGGAGACCTTGGCCTTGGCGATCAGCTCCGGCATCTCGCTGAGAGCATTCGCGCGCCGGGCGGCGGCAATTTGTCCGCGTTCGGCCGGACGATTCTCTCGATCGGCGGCGGAGTCGCCGATGTCCTCGTGGTGATCGTCGCCGGCATCTTCCTTGCGGCCCAGCCGCGCTTCTATGCGACCGGGGCGATCAAGCTGGTGCCCCCGGCCAAGCGTCCCCTCGCCCTCGAGGCGATGCAGGAATCGGAGCGCGCGCTCCGCCTGTGGCTGAAAGGGCAGCTGATCGCGATGGTGGTGGTCGGCCTGCTCACGGGATTTGGCCTCTGGGCGCTCGGGATGCCGTCGGCCCTGGCCCTCGGGCTGCTCGCCGGGCTGCTGGAGTTCATTCCTTTCGCGGGCCCGATCCTCTCGGCGATCCCGGCGGTGTTGCTCGCGCTCGCCGTCAGCCCCGACCTCGCCTTCGGGGTCGTGCTCATTTACTTCGCCGTCCAGCAGTTCGAAGGCTATGTCCTGACCCCGCTGGTCCAGCAATATGCGGTCGACCTGCCCGGAGTGGTCCTGCTCTTCTCGCTTCTTGCCTTCGGAATCCTGTTCGGGACGCTCGGGGTGATCCTCGCAGCCCCGCTGGCGGTCGTCACCTACGTGCTGGTGAAGCGCCTGTACGTGATCGAGGCGCTGCACACTTCAACTCCGATTCCCGGCGAAACCGGGGACTAGACCTCGATCACGACATAGGGCTTGCCGAACAGCGGCTGCAGCACGAATTGCGCGACATTATAGACCGGGACGCCGCGCGGGGTCCGGCCTTCGTACCGGCCGTGATGGGCATGGCCGTGGACGACCGCCTTCACATGGTCGAAGCGGTCGATCGCATCGGCAAGCCGCGCCGAGCCCAGATATTGGAAGATCGCCGGCGGCTCGCCTTCAAGCGTCTCGACGGTCGGCGAATAATGGAGGACCGCGACGCTCCGCTCCGAGCGCAGGGACCTCAGCGCGTTCTCGAGCTTGCGCGCCTCGTTGAGCGCTTCGTCGACGAACGCCTTGACGATGGGCTCGCCGAACGGAGCCAGCTCGCCGCGCCCGAAGCCGCCCAAAAAGCCCTTGACCCCGGCAAAGCCGACGCCCTCGATCTCGATCGCCTGCTCGTCGAGGACCTTCATTCCCGCATCGTGCAGGATCTCGCAGATCTTCTCGGGCTGGCCGCATTCATAATCGTGGTTGCCGAGCACTCCGAGAACGGGGATCGAGCAGATCCGGATGTCGTCGGCCAGGATCTCGGCCTCGCGAATCTTCCCGAAATTGGTGAGGTCGCCGCACAGCACGAGCACGTCGGCCTCTCCCGAAACCTCGGTGAACAGTTCGCGGTAGGGCGCGACATCGTCCTCCATCACGTGGAGGTCGCCGATCGCCGCGATCCTGAGCTTCCCGTTACCGGTCGTCGCCATATTGCTCTTCGAGATTGCCGACGGCCTCGGAGAAGCCCCAGTGATCGACGTCGATCGCATAGTCGCGGGGGCTGAAGATCCGTCCGCGGCAGACCTTCTTGCCCGGAGGCTTCATGTCCGACTGGTCGCGAAGCCGCTCGAGCAGCTCGTCCATCAGCCATTTCGGGATCACGTCGCGCTCGCTCGGATAGACGAAGCGGAAGTTGAGGAGCGCGATGAGCAATACCTCCCAGTAGAGCTCCATGTGGCTGAGCAGCCGATGCCAGTCGATCCTGTCATGGCAATGAAGGATCATGTGCGCGACGTCGGCGCCGTCGTAGCGGTGATGGTCCTGGACGAAGATCTTCGACCAGACGAACTGGGTCGGCGGCACGAGGCGGACGCTCGCGCCGAACAATTCCGCGTCGGGAGCGTCGGCGAACCATTCGTCGGTCACGTGCGTCGTCACCGTCGGCATGTTGTAGATGATGTCGACGAACATGTTGCCGCGGGTCACCCGGGCGAGCCAGCGGTCGTCGACGATCTCCACGTCGAAGCCGTGGTCCTTGAAATAGGCCAGCATCTTGAGCGCATCGCCGGCCTTGGCGAACACGTCGACGTCCTTGGTCGGGCGGTCGATGCCGGTGTAGCTCGCGAGCGCATAGGTCCCGGACAGGAGGAACGGGATTTCCGATTTCGCCATCAGCTGGAGGACTTCCGAGAAGAAGGCCTCGGTGGCCGGTGGCTGCTGCAGAAGCGGTCCGTTGCACCGCGATCTGGTCGCCTGCTGGTCCATCCGGGGCCTCAACGGGAGGCTGGACGGGCAGGTTCCCTTTTCAATGGAGGTGGCGCACCCGACAGGATTGTCCTCGCCCTGCGGGCTCGTTCGTCTTCGCTTCGCTCCGACTCCGAACGAATGTTCGATCCTTTCGGCTTCGCCACTGCAGGGCAGTGGCGCACCCGACAGGATTCGAACCTGTGGCCTTTGCCTTCGGAGGGCAACGCTCTATCCAGCTGAGCTACGGGTGCGCGAGCGCGCTCGCTTAGCCGCAGCTGGGGTCAGCGGCAAGCCGGGTCAAGGAAGCGCCTCAGCTCGCCGTGCAGCTCGGCCCGCGCCGCGCCGACGATCATGCCGACATGCCCCGAGGGGATGGCGACCGTCCCGCCCGCGGGGGCCGTCTCGGGCGGCGCGATCCGGTCATTTCCGGCAAGGATGTGGAGCGTGGGAACCGCGAGGGCGTCGGTGACCGCGCGGCCTCCAACCTGCCATTGGCCCGAGCCGCCGAGGTCGTTCCCGAACAGCTCCTCGATCAATTCCTTCGCCGCCGCATAGGGCAGGGGTTCGCCCTCGTTCGCCCAATCCTCGAGTTGGACGAAGCGTCGCGCCTGCGCGCTCTCCGGATCGAGCCTGCCGAACTCGGCGAACTTTCTCACCGTCCGCTCGGGGTCGAGCGACCAGAAGGCCGCCTGCAACACCTCCATCGGCAGCGCGCCCAGCTGCCGCGCCGCGCCTTGCGAATGCACCCACATGTCCCGGAGCGCGGCGCGCGAAGCTTCGGGATAGCGCGCGAAATTCCACGGCGCGGCGAGTGTGACGACCCGTTCGCAATCCACGAGGTTGGCGGCGGCGATCGCCATCGTCCCGCCGAGGCAATAGCCGACCAGCGCCGCGCGCTCGCCGATGCTGCGCAGCAAGGG
>DASURT010000049.1:0-25891 GCA_036375515.1 Sphingomicrobium sp. | reverse complement strand
TGCGAAGGCGTCAGCCCGCTGCGCGGCAAGACCGTCAACAAGGGTACGGTGACGCAGGCTTATTCAGAGAACGCGACCCGCATCACCAAGCAGATTCCGATGGAACAGAAGCAGTGCGGGTTCACGAGTTCAAACGATAAGCCCGCCACCCCGCCAGCAGGATAACTGTCGATTCCGCCCTAGCGGCCGCTGATATCGACTCCGACGAACCCCTCGGGCGAATTGCCGCGCTTGATCAGCAACAGCACGCTCGAACGGCCCGAACGGCGCGCTCCCTCAACCGCGGTGACGACCTGCGCCGGGCTCGTTACGAGCTGGTTGTTGACCGAGACGATGAGGTCGCCGCGCTGGAGCCCTTCATCGCCGGCGTCGCTGTTGGCGTCGACGGCGGTGATGATCACTCCGTGCGAGTTGGGCGGGAGGTTCGCCGCCTTGGCCAGCTCGGGCGTGAGCTGCGCGAGCGACAGCCCGAGCGCACGCTGCGGGGCGACCGTCGAGGTGGCCCCTTCGGTGCCTTCGTTGGCGGAGCCGCCGCCGCTCAGCTGGGCGAGCTGCTCCTCGGTCGGCCGCTGTCCGACCGCGATGGTGACCCTCTGCCGCTTGCCGCCGCGAATGATGTCGAGCGGGACTCGCGAGCCGACCGGAGTGTTGGCGACCAGGTAGGAAACGGTCTCGTCCGGCGTTACCGGCCGACCGTCGACCTTCAGGATCACGTCGCCCTGCTGAAGGCCGCCCCGGGCGGCCGGCCCGCCGGCGACCACCGACCGAACGATCTCCCCATTGTCCTTGGGCAGGCCGAGCGAGCTGGCGATGTCCTCGGTCAGCGGCTGGAGGCCGACCCCGAGGTAGCCGCGCTGGGGCCGCTGCCCGCGCATCAGCGAATCGATCACCGGCTTCGCCAGCTCGGCCGGGATCGCGAGACCGATTCCGACGGACGCGCCGGTCGGCGAGATCAGCGCCGAGTTGATCCCGATCACGTTGCCGTTCAAGTCGAACATCGGACCGCCGCTGTTGCCCATGTTGATGGCCGCGTCGGTCTGGATGTAGCGGTCGTAGGCGCCGACTCCGGTGATCCCGCGATGAAGCGCGGAAATGATCCCGGCGGTCACCGTGCCGCCCAGCCCGTACGGGTTGCCGATCGCGAGCACCCAGTCGCCGACCCGAGCCCGGGTGCTGTCACCCCATTGGACGTAGGGCAGGTTATGGCCATCGATCTTCAGTAGCGCGAGGTCCGACGTCTCGTCGCGACCGACGATCCGCGCCGGATATTCCTTGCGATCGGTGGTGGTCACCGTGACGCTGTCGACCGTGCCGGTGCCGTTGACGCCCTGGATCAGGTGATTGTTGGTGACGACATAGCCGTCGGGCGAAACGATGAAGCCCGAGCCGAGCGAACCCGCTTCGCGGGTGCGCGGCTGGCCCTGCTGAGTCCCGCCGCCGCCGCTCGGCGGAAGGGTCGGGTCGAAGCGGCGGAAGAATTCCTCGAACGGGTCGGCCTGGGTCCTGACCGGCACGCGCTGCTTGGTCGAAATGTTGACGACCGCCGGCTGGAGCCTTGCCGACAAATCCGCGAACGACATCGGAGCGCCGGGGCGCGGAGCCAGCGCCGAGGGGGCGTTCTGCGCCACCTGCGCGCCCGCCTGCCCGGTCGCGAGAGAGAATGCGGTCCCCCCGAGAAGCAGGGCCATGGCGACCCCATAGGCGTAGCGCACTTTTCCGGACTCCTTCGAAACCATGGATACTCCATCAATTGGGTCGAGACGCAAGGCGCTAATGTCCCGGGCGGATGAATGCGAATTGAACGGTGCCGTCAGCGCGAGCGTCCAGTGAATTCCTTCAAATAGTCGTTCTGCGGCGACAGGATGATGGTCGTCGGGGCGGTCTTGTTCTGACTGTCGCCGACGAAGGTCGTCATGTAGCTCTGCATGGCGCGATAGAAATCGTAGAATTGCGGGTCCTTGCCGAAGCTCGCGGCATAGGTGCGCGCGGCCTCCGCATCCGCCTCGGCGCGGATGATCTGCGCCTGCTTCGCTCCCTGGGCGCGGATCGACCGCGCTTCCTGAAGGCGGGCCGTGCGCATCCGGTCGTAGGCCGACTGCAACGGCGTCCCGTCGGGCAGATCCGTCTTCTTGATGCGGACGTCGATGATCTCCGCTCCGTACTGCCGCGCGATCTGGTTGAGCGACGTGCGCACGTCTTCCATGATCCCCTGCCGCTCCGGCGTCAGGAGCGCCGCGAACTCGACCCTCCCAAGCTCGTTGCGCACCTCCGATCCGAGTATCGGCCGGAGCTGCTCGCGCAACTGCTCCTCATTGCGCGCGCGAATGTACATCAACAGCGGATCGACGATGCGGTAGCGGGCGAAGGCGTCGACCTCGAGCCGGCGCTGGTCGGTCGACAGCACCTGCTGACGCTGCATGTCGACGTCCTGCACCCGCTTGTCGATCCACACGACCTGCTCCGCGAACGGCAGACGCCACGAAAGGCCGGCGCCGGCTCCGCCGATCGGGCGTCCCGCCTCATAGCGGTTGAGGATCCGGACCGGCTTGCCGAAGCGAACGATCACGGCCTGCTTCGTCTCCGGAACGATGGGGAAGCTGCTGACCACCACGAACAGCAGGAGGACGGCGGCGGTCGCCGCGATGATCGGGCGGCGGCGGACGAAGTCGATCATTGCCGCGGCTCCTGCTGCGTTTGCGGCAGCGACTTCTGGACCTGCGGAAGCGGGAGGTACGGAGTTACTCCCGGCGCCTCGATGATGGTCTTGTCCACCTTGGAGAGCACCTGTTCCATCGTCTCGTAATACATGCGGCGCCGGGTGACGTCGGGCGCCAGCCGGTACTGCTCATAGACCTTGTCGAACGCGGTCGCCTCGCCCTGCGCCTTGGCGGTCAGCTGCAGCGCATAGGCGCGCGCCTGGTTGACGTACGACTGGGCGTCCTGCTGAGCGGCGGTGACCTCCTTGAAGGCGTCGTTCACCGCGTCGGGCGGATCGGCCTGCTTGATGGCGATGCCCTGCACCTGCACGCCCGAGCGGTATCCGTCGAGGATGCGCTGCATCGTCTCGGCGACCTGGGTTTCGATCTCCGCCCTTTTGTCTCCGATGGCGTCGTTGAGACTGACCCGGCTGACGACCGCGCGCATGGCGCTTTCTGCGACCTGCCGGATCGTCTCATCGGGCTGGGCCAGCTGGAACAGATAAAGTTCCGGAGTGCGGATGTTCCACCGTACCGAATAGGCAATGTCGAGCAGGTTCTGGTCGCCCGTGAGCATCAGCTCCTCGGAATTGCTCGAACCAAGATCGAACGTGCGGATGTTTTCGACGTCCACCTTCTTCACCCGGTCGATCGGCGACGGGAGCGTCATGCTGACCCCCGGCCCAAGCGTCGAGGTGTAGCGTCCGAAGCGCGAGACGACGCCGCGCTGACCCGGCGAAATCAGGTGAAAGCTGGTGACCACCAGCCACGCGCCGACCAACGCCAGGATCGCCCACAGGATCAGCGAACGGTCGGGCCGTCCCGGAAGCCCGCCGCCCCCTCCGAACCGTGCGCGGCTGCGACGGAACAGCTCGTCGAACGACGTCACGTTCCCGGACCCGCTCGAACGGCGCCGGCGAGGCGCGGGTTCTCCCCACGGCCCGCCCTGGCCGTCATCGGCCGGCGGCTCGCCGCCGTCGCCGTCTCCGCCGCTCGATCCCCACGGACCCTTGTTCTCGGCGAAAAGGCCGCGAATGCGGCCGCCCCACCCCAAAAGATTGCTCATGCGCCCAGTATAGGAAGCGGTTCGGGTGAAAAATAGTGGCAAGGCGACGACGAGTACCTATGTGCCGGAGACAATGGTGACCGACAGTGCAATCGAGCTTGAGCGGCTTCCCCACCCGACGCGAATCCGGTCGCGGCGGGTGAAGGGCGGAATCGCGATGATCATCGCCGATGCGACCGGGCTTGGGAAACGGGAGCGCGACGCGCTCGAACAGGATTTGCGATCGGCGGCGGAGGCGGTGCCTGGGATCACCCGGGCCAAGGTCGCGCTGACCGTCTCCGAGCCCGCTCGCAAGCTGATCGCAATCGGCAGCGGCAAGGGCGGGGTCGGCAAGTCGACCGTCGCCGCCAACCTCGCCATCGCGCTCGCCCGCGCCGGAAAGAAGGTCGGCCTGATCGACGCGGATATCTACGGCCCGTCGCAGCCGACGATCCTTGGCACCGACGCCAAGCCCACGGCCGAAAACGACCGGCTGATTCCGGTCGAGGCGCAGGGCATTAAATTCCTGTCACTCGGCCAGCTCGTCTCGCCGGGCCATGCGCTCGCGTGGCGCGGGCCGATGGCGACGGGCGCGCTCGCGCGGCTCGTCGAGGGGGATTGGGGCGATTCAGAGCTGCTGATCGTCGACCTTCCGCCGGGCACCGGGGACGTCCAGCTGTCGCTGATCCAGCGCTCGCGGCCCGAAGGCGCGATCATTGTCTCGACCCCGCAGGACTTGTCGCTGATCGACGCCCGGCGCGCGGTCGACCTGTTCCGCAAGACCAGCGTTCCGGTCGTCGGGATCATCGAGAACATGGCGACCTACGCCTGCCCGCATTGCGGGAAGGAATCGCACCCGTTCGGGACCGGCGGAGCGGAGGCGGCGGCGGAAGAAATGGGCGTGCCGTTCCTCGGGCGATTGCCGCTGTCGCCCACGATCCGCGAAGCGTCGGACGCCGGCCGCCCGCCGGCGGCGACCGACGGCGTCGAAAGCGAGGCGTTTGCGGAGATCGCCCGCAAATTGCTCGAGGCCATGGAAACCCCCGTCCACTGAGGCATAGTTATGCCATGCCCCTGACCCGTGACGAGGATCTTGCCGAGCTCCTGACCAACGCCCGGACCATCGCGGTCGTCGGCCGCTGCCCGGCGATCGAGATCCGGCGGCTCGGGATTAAAAGGCGAGAGAAAACAGAATCTTGACATCTTGGCCGTCGAGGCAGAGCCTCCCGGCCGGTGGAGCGGCAAGTACGCCGTCGCACCGAGGGCAGTAGGGGGTATTGCAATGAAAATCCCGACTCGAGTCGCGCTTGCGGCGGCGGTTGGATTGGGCGCCATCGTGCCCGCCTCCGCAACGAATAGCTGGAATGGATATCATTGGGCCGGCGATGGGACGAACCTGGCGCTCAAGGTGAACACCGCGATCACCTCTCAGTGGGGTACGTCGGTTGGCAACGCGAGAAGCGATTGGAACGACTCAACAGAGCTAACGCTGAGCGTGCTAAATCCGGTTTCCGTCAACGCCAAGCGCTGCAACCCGATCTCAGGGCAGATTCTGGTATGCAACGCGGCCTACGGTCAACGCGGCTGGCTCGGCATCGCCACCATCTGGCTCCAAAGCGGGACCAAACATATCACGCAGGCCACGACCAAGCTCAACGACAGCTATCACAACTTCCCACCATACAATCGGCCTGAATGGCGTGCCCTGGTCGCCTGTCAGGAGATCGGCCATGACTTCGGCCTCGATCACCAGGACGAGAATTTCGACAACCCAAACCTCGGCACGTGCATGGATTACACCAGCAATCCTCTCGGTCCGCCGGCGAACACTTCGCCCAACGGGCACGACTATGACGAGCTGAAGATCATCTATAACCACGACGACGGCTACACGACCGCGAAAGCGGCCGTGGCAACGAACTTCGGGGCCCGCGAAGTCGGAAGGCCCGCCGCGCCGGAGGACGCGGGCGTTGGCGACACGATGGCGGAATGGGGCCGGGCCATCGCCCGTGACGGCAAGGGTCGCCCCGATACCTTCCTTCGGGTCCTTCCGGACGGCCGGAAGAGGTTGACTCACGTTTTCTGGACCCTCGAGGCGACGGGGAGAGAGGCGCAGTAAGGTCAGGCGGCGCAGCCCGCCGAGTGATGCCAGCCTGATTGCACTCCGCAATCAGCTGGAGGCGATCACCATCTCCGGCACGAGGATCGTCGGCGCGTCGATTCCGCGACGAAACTCGAGGTCCGATGCCGGCTCCAGCGTCGCGAACATGTCGATCAGGTTCGACGCGATTGTGATCTCGGCAACCGGCTCCGCGATCTCGCCTCCCCGCACCATGAAGCCGACCGCGCCGCAGCTGTAGTCGCCGGTGACGCCGTTCACCCCCTGCCCGATCAGTTCGATGACCAGCAGGGCTTCGGCGAAGGCGGCGAACAGCTCCTCGCGGCTGCGCGTTCCCGCTTCCATGTAGAGGTTGCCTGGGCTCGCGCCGGGAGCGCCGCCGACTCCGCGCGCGGCATGGCCGGTGGGCTCGATTCCGAGCTGTCGCGCCGACGCGCTCTCGGCGAGCCAGCCGGTCAGCAAGCCATCCGCGATCAGTTCCTTGCGCGACACTCGCACGCCCTCGCCGTCGAACGGACGCGACCGCAAACCGCGCAGGCGAAGCGGATCGTCGACGATCGTGATGCCACCGGCGAAGACCCGGGCGCCCAACTTGTCCCGCAGGAAGCTGGTCTTTCGCGCGATCGACGAGCCGGTGATCGCACCGGCGAAATGGCCCAGCAGCGAGGCCGATACCCTGGGATCGAACAGGACCGGATATTTGCCGGGCCCGGGCCGCTTCGGGTTGAGGCGGGCGACCGCGCGCTCTCCGGCCTTTCGGCCGATTTCCTCGGCGCCCTCGAGATCGGCGAGATGCCGGGTGCTGTGCCACGCATGATCGCGCTGCATCGCCCCGCCACTGCCGGCGACCACGCTTGCCGAGCAGCCGTGGCCGGTCGTCCGGTACGCGCCCGAAAATCCCCCCGAAGTCGCAAGCGCAACCGTCGATCCCGACGCGCTCGCCCCGGCCCCGCTCGAGTTGGTCACGCCGGGGACGGCAAGCGCGGCCGTCTCCGCCGCCAGCGCCCGGGCGCGAAGCTCGGCGGGATCGGGTTCGAGCGGATCGCGAACGTCGAGGAAGCACGGCTCGCCGAGCTCCAGCAGCCCCTCCGGCGCAAGGCCCGCATAGGGGTCCTCGGGCGCCTCCAGCGCCATCGCGAGGCAGCGTTCGACGAGGATTCCCAGCGCCTCGTCGGAAAGATCGGACGAGGACACGCTCGCGGAGCGCTGACCCGCGAACAGCCTCAGGCCGATCGCCTCGCCCTCGGATCGTCCGACATCCTCGAGCTCTCCGAGGCGCACCTGCACGCTGCTCGACCGGTCCCCCGCGTAGAGCGCGTCGGCGGCCGTGGCGCCCGCGTGAATTCCGCGCTCGACGAGGGATTCGGCGATGCGGGCGGCTTGTTCAGGCTGGAGCATGAGCCCCGCGCCCTAGACCGCCGCGAGCCCCACGACCAGCATGGCGAGGAAGACCAGCAGCCCGCAGGTCCGGTTGGAGCGGAACAGCCGGAGCGCGAGATCGCCGTCCCTGGGGTCGGCCCGAAGCGCCTGGTTGGCGAGGTACAGCGCGGCCGGAGCGAGCGCGGCCAGCGCGATCCAGTCGGGGCGCACGGTCCAGATCGCGGCCGCCCAGAGCAGTACCGCGACCGCGTAGAAGATCGCGATTCCAAGCGGGGCCTGGTCGCCGAGCCGCCGGGCGCTGCTCTTCACTCCCACGAGAGCGTCGTCCTCGATGTCCTGGATCGCGTAGAGCGTGTCATAGCCCACGACCCAGGCGATGCTCCCGAGCCAGAGCAGGAGCGGCGGCCAACCGAGGCTGCCCGTGACCGCCGGCCAGCCGACCAGCGCGCCCCAAGAGAAAACGAGCCCGAGCCACGCCTGCGGCCACCAGGTGATGCGCTTCATGAACGGATAAGCGGCGACCGGGGCTAGGCTGACCACCGCGACGGCCGCGGCGACGGGGTTGAGTTGGAGCAAAACGACTAGCCCGATCGCACACAGCAGGCCGATCAGCAGCCAGGCGGCGCGGACCGAGACGCGCCCGCTCGCCAGAGGACGCAGACGCGTGCGCTCGACCTGCTTGTCGAGGTCCCGATCGACGATGTCGTTATAGACGCAGCCGGCGCTGCGCATCGCGAACGCGCCGAGCGCGAGCCAGAGCAGCAGGTCCCATCGCCCGCCGACTCCCGCGAGCGCGACGCTCCACGCGCACGGCCAGTAGAGCAGCCAGGTCCCGATCGGCCGGTCGAGCCGCGTCAGCGAAGCGAAGGGCCGAAGGCGCGGCGGGAGCGCGCCGATGAACCCGCGCCGCTCGCTGTCGGGGACGATGTCGATGGTGGCGGTCACGGACATTCCCTAGCCTTACTCGTCACCCCAGCGAAAGCGGAGGTCCCGCTGCCTTAGGAACAAGCGGGATTCCCGCTTGCGCGGGAATGACGTACGCGTGGGGACATGCCCGCAACCCCCGCCTGGCCGCCCAGAAGCCTGCCGCGCCTGTTCGTGCGCCAGCCGCTCACCCCGGGCGCGCAGGTCGAGC
Source organism: Sphingomicrobium sp. (assembly GCA_036375515.1). GTDB lineage: Bacteria > Pseudomonadota > Alphaproteobacteria > Sphingomonadales > Sphingomonadaceae > Sphingomicrobium. The sequence continues at coordinate 17,516 of DASURT010000049.1, read as the reverse complement.
TGGACCCGGCGCAGGCCAATTATCTCGGCAATGTCCTTCGCTTGAAGGTGGGCGACGAGCTGCTGACCTTCGATGGGCGGTCCGGAGAGTGGCTCGCCCGGATCGCCGAGGCGGGCAGGAAGCGCATGACGCTGGCGGTCGAAGGCAAAACTCGCGAGCCCGAGACGATCCCCGACGTGTGGCTCGCCTTCGCTCCGGTGAAGCGCGCGCAGACCGACTGGCTGGTCGAGAAGGCGACCGAGCTTGGAGTCGCCCGGCTGATCCCGGTCGTCACCCGGAGGACCATTGTCGACCGGGTCAAGCGGGATCGCCTCGAAGCCATCGCAATCGAGGCGGCCGAGCAGTGCGGACGAACCGTGCTGCCATATATCGACGAGCCCAAGCTCTTGCGCGCCGCGCTGACGGTGGATGACCGCACGCTGTACTTTGCGGATGAGGCGGGCGGCGAAGCCGCCGCGACCGCGTTCAAGCCCGGACCGACGCTCATCCTCACCGGGCCGGAAGGCGGCTTCACCGACGAGGAGCGTTCGGCGGTGCGGGCCGCGAAGAATGCCGTCGCGATTTCGCTGGGCCCGCGAATCCTCCGCGCCGAAACCGCCGCCTTGGCGGCGCTGGCGGCCTATATGGCGCTGGCGGGGGACTGGCGCTAAGCGCCGCCGCTGGATGACCCAACGCACCGACACAAGCGGCGAAAGCCCGTCCATCGAGAGCCGTGCCGATTTGCTGGCCGTGTTCGAGGGCGGCGAAAAGCCCAAAGACGCCTGGCGGATCGGCACCGAGCACGAGAAGTTCGTGTTTCGGGTCGAGGACCATCGCGCTCCGAGCTACGAGGAAAAAGGCGGGATCCGCGACCTTCTGCTGGGCCTGACCGAGTTTGGCTGGAAGCCGGTCATTGAGAACGGCCCGAACGGCGAGCACAACGTCATTGCCCTGACCGGCTCGGACGGGACGATCAGTCTCGAGCCCGCGGGCCAGTTCGAGCTCTCGGGCGCGCCGCTCGAAAACCTGCACCAGACCTGCGCCGAGGCGGCGCGTCACCTCGGCCAGTGCAAGATGATCGGGGAGCGCCTGGGGCTCGGTTTCCTCGGTCTCGGCATGTGGCCGGACAAGAGCCGCGAAGAGCTGCCGGTCATGCCCAAGGGCCGCTACGCGATCATGCTTCGCTACATGCCCACGGTCGGCAGTCTCGGCCTCGACATGATGCTTCGCACATGTACCATACAGGTTAATCTTGATTACTCATCGGAAGCCGATATGGTGGAGAAGTTTCGCGTCGGCCTCGCTCTGCAGCCGGTCGCGACCGCGCTCTTCGCCAATTCCCCGCTGACCGATGGCAAGCCCAACGGCTACCAGAGCTTCAGAAGCCACATCTGGGAAGACACCGACCCCGACCGCACCGGAATGCTCCCCTTCGTGTTCGAGGACGGGTTCGGCTACGAGCGCTACTGCGACTATGCGCTCGATGTGCCGATGTATTTCGTCTATCGGGCGGGCAAGTATATCGACGTCGCCGGCCGAAGCTTCCGCGACTTCCTCGACGGCAAACTGCCCGAGCTTCCCGGCGAGAAGCCGAACCTCACCGACTGGACCGACCATCTGTCGACCGCCTTCCCCGAGGTGCGCCTGAAGAGCTTCCTCGAAATGCGGGGAGCCGACGCGGGGCGCTGGGGCAAAATTTGCGCTTTGCCGGCTTTGTGGGTGGGCCTGCTCTACGACCAACAGGCCCTCGACGCCGCCTGGGATCTGGTCAAGGACTGGACGATCGAGAGCCGGGAGAAGCTGCGCCACGACGTTCCGAGGCTCGCGCTCGACGCGACGACCCCCGACGGGCAGTCGATGCGCGATTTTGCCGCCAAAGTGCTCGAGATCTCGGCTGCAGGACTCACGCGCCGCGCTTTCCTCAACGCCTCGGGCGACAATGAAGGCGGCTTCCTCGACCCGCTGCGGAAGGTCGTCGCAACCGGGATCACTCCCGCCGACCGGCTGCTCGACAAATTCGAGAATGAATGGAATGGCGATGTCCGCCGCATCTATTCCGAGCTGAGCTTCTGAGGAGACCCCCTTTGCGCGACATCGACCCGCAGCACCGCCGCACGCTCTATCCCGAGATCGATCCCTACCGGACGGGGATGCTCGACGTCGGCGACGGCCACAGCCTTCACTGGGAGCTATGCGGCAATCCGGACGGCAAGCCGGTCGTGTTCCTGCATGGCGGTCCGGGCGGCGGTTCGAGCCCCGACCACCGGCGCCAGTTCAACCCGGAGAAGTACAAGATCCTGGTGTTCGACCAGCGCGGCTGCGGCAAGTCGACCCCCTATGCGAGCCTGGACGCGAACACGACCTGGCACCTGGTCGACGACATCGAGAAGCTGCGCGTCGAGGTCGCCGGCGTCGAGAAATGGCAGGTGTTCGGAGGCTCCTGGGGCTCGACGCTCGCTTTGACCTACGCCCAGACCCACCCCCAGCGGGTTACCGAGCTGGTGCTTCGCGGGATCTTCCTGTTCGACCAATATGAGGTCGACTGGCTGTTCAGGGAGGGCGCGGACGCGATTTACCCCGAAGGGTGGGAGGAGTTCATCGCCCTCATTCCCGAAGACGAGCGCGGCGACCCCGTCGAAGCCTATCGCAAGCGCCTGACCAGCACGGACCCGCAGGTCCAGCTCGAGGCCGCCAAGGCGTGGAGCAAGTGGGAGGCGACCACCGTCACCCTGCTCCCCAGCCGCCACGTGGTCGAGGAATTCACGAGTCCCGACAAGGCGGTCGCCATCGCCCGGATCGAGAACCATTACATGGCGAACGGCGGCTGGTTCGACGAGGGACAGCTGCTCAAGGGCGCCGGGAAGCTGCGCGGAATCCCCGGGGTGATCGTCCAGGGGCGTCACGATTCCTGCACTCCCCCCAAGGCCGCATGGTCGCTCAAGAAAGCCTGGCCCGAGGTCGACCTGCAGATCGTCCCCGACGGCGGTCACTTGTTCAACGAGCCGGGCATCCTCGACGGGCTGGTGCGCGCGACCGACAAGTTCGCGGGCCTCTGAGGGTTATTCGCCGGGCCGGTAGGTCCGCTCCGTGTGTCGCTCGAGCTCGTCGGGATGGAAATAGACGTCGCGCAGCGCGCCCGACGCGTAGCGCGGCGCCTCGTCGTTGAAGTGCGGCGAATCCGGATGGCCGCTCTCGCCGCCGGCGGTCACCGCCCGGGCGCGGACGCGCTTTCCGAACTCCACGACCGCGACGAAGCTGTTGCCATAGGTTCCGTATTGCCGCCTGGTGCCGGGCCCGGCGCGCGCTTCGAACGAGGCGAGCGAGCCCCAGCGTCCGGAGGCGAAGGGCACGGGGATGCTCGGAGCATCGTCGCTGAACTGCGGGTCGATCGAAGGTGAGATGCGCTGGAAGCGGTTCACTTCGCCCCACGGCACCTGCCACCGCCCGAAATTGCGCCTCAGGCGCGCCACCCCCTCCTCGAGCGCCTGCAGTTTCTGGGCCGGGGTCGTCTGGCGTCTCAGGCGCATGGTGACCACGTTGGACGGCTGGCCGGCGGGGGCGTCCAGCGCCTTCACCAGCTCCTCGCCCCAGAAGGACGCGAGCGTTTGCGCGACCGAATCCGCGCTCCATCGGTAATTCCAGCCGCGAAGCACCGTGATTGGAGCCTCGAGCCGCTCGCGCAGCGGATCGCCCCCGGGGAGCGCGTCATAAGCCTGGACAAGCAGCGGAATCAGCGCGGCAAAGCCCGGCTGATAGCTGTCGAAGGCCGCGGCCTGCAGCCGATCAAGCGTCCAGCCTCGGCTCCCGGTCAGGAGCTGCAGCGCATGCAGCCCGCGATAGTTCTCGCCGTACATGTCCATGTACTTCGGGAAACGGACGGGATTGGGGCTGTAGTCCCCCGCCGCGCGGTACGGCCAGGTGTTGGTGTTCTGCACCCAGCCGTTGGCCGGATCGACCGTGTTGGGCAACTCGCTGAGGCGGTGGAGTGAGCCCCAATCGGTCGCGGGGTCGCTGCCGTCGACCGGTTTGGTGTAGTCGAACCGGTCCTCGCGGCGCGGGACGAACTGCGGATGGAGATAGGCGATCTCGCCCTTGTCGTCGGCGAAGATCGTGTTGTTCGAACTGTTGGCCTTGAGCTGCGCGACCCGCATGAAGCCGTCGAAATCCGTCGCCTTGGTCCTCAAGAAGCTTTGCTGGAGCGCCTCGACCGGCCGGTTCATCATCGAGAAGGCGATCCAGCAAGGGCGCAAGCCTGTCTTGGAGACAGGCGCGCACCTTGCTCCGTTGTCCGATCGGACCACGGGACCGTGATGGGTGAAGTAGGTCGTGAAATTGCGCGCTCCGAGACGTCCGTCGCCCAGACGATATCGGATGGTGATGGGCCGGACTCCGATCGGATTGCAGGCTTTGCCATAGCGATAGCAGTGCGCGCTTCCGCGCCCTTCGATCGTCTCGGCGAACTCGTCGACATTATCGACCCCGCTCGACGTGTGCATCCAGCCGGCGTGCGCGTTGAAGCCCTGATAGATGAAGAACTGGCCCCAGGTCGCCGCGCCATAGGCGTTAAGGCCCTCGTCGCTGGTCACCTGGCTTTCGGAGCGGAAGAAGAAGCTGGTGTGAGGATTGATCAGCAGCAGCGCCTTGCCGTCGCGGGTCAGTGATGGGGCAATCGCGATCCCGTTGGAACCGCTGAGTTCATTCTTACCCGCGTCATGCTGAACTTGGTTCAGCATCCATTTTGGGGACCCTTGGGCCGGTGGCGAAATGGACCCTGAAACAAGTTCAGGGTGACGGATGGAGGAATAAAACCGCTCCAGCTCGCCCAAATCGATCCGCTCGATGTCGCCGCCGATGCTTCCTTCGGTGAAGCTCAGCGCCATCCACGGCTCGAAACGCTTCAGGACTCTCGGGCGAATATTCGGATGGGTGGCGAGGAAATAATTGAGCCCGGCGGCCCATGCATTCATCAGCCGCTGCATTGGCGCTGGACTCTTCGCGTAATAGGTCTTGAGCTCGGCCTCGCTCACATAGAGGCGAGCCCGCAAATCCTTCCAGATCGCCCGCTCGCCTTCGGCTTCCGCGGTCCGGCCGAGCGCGGTCAGATAATTGGCCTCGATCCGCGGGAAATCGTCCTCCGCCTGCGCGTAGATCATCCCGAACACCGCGTCGGCGTCGGTTTTGCCGTGAACGTGGGCAATGCCCCAATCGTCGCGGGTGATCGTCACGCGCTGAGCCTCGGCTTTCCACCGTGCGAGCTCCGGCGGCGAGGCCGCGGTGAGGAGAAGGAGAAGCGGGAGGAACGCGGAGCGGGAGGACTTACGCATCCGGCAATGCTTGCTTGGCCTTGCCCCAGCCTGCAAGCCGCTTCGACGAGGCGCGGTCGAGAAGCTCGTCGGCGTCCCGGATCGTGAAATGGTTGCCGCCTTCATATCGGTCGAGCTCGTCCCACGCGACGGGCGCCGAAACCGGAGCGCCTTCGCGAGCCCGAGCCGAATAAGGCATCACCGCGGTCGCTCCGCGCTGGTTGCGAAGCCAGTCGAGGAAGATCCGTCCTTTCCTCTGTTCCTTGCGGATGTTCGCGGTGAAGGTGCCCGGTTCGGCCTCGGCGATCGCGCGGCTGAACCGCTCGGCAAAATCCTTCACCGTCGGCCAGTCCTTCGACGCGTCGAGCGGTACGACGACGTGAATGCCCTTTCCGCCCGTCAGCAAGGGGAAGCTCTCGAGGCCAAGACCCCGCAACAGCTCGCGCAGGAGAACCGCCGCTTCCTTCACCTTGTCGAAATCGAGCCCGACGTCGGGATCGAGGTCGAACACCAGCCGGTCGGGATCTTCGACCTTGCCGACCTTGCTGCCCCAGCCGTGGAACTCGACCGTCCCCATCTGGACGCAGGCGAGCAGGCCTTTGATATCGTCGAAATAGAGATAGTCCTCGATCCCTCCGTCCTTCTCCTTGATCGGGATGTGCTTGACCTCGGGCCCGAACGATCCGGTGTCGTGCTTCTGGAAGAAGCATTTCTCGGCAGTGCCCTGGGGACAGCGGATCAGGGTCATCGGACGCCTCGCCGCATCGACCATGATCAGCGGCTCCACCTCGGCGTAATAATCGGCAAGGTCGCCCTTGGTCAGGCCGTCCTTGGGGTAGATCACCCGGTCGGCGCTGCTGATCTCGACCCCCAGGCTTTCGGCCGTGGGTCGCTCGGTCTTCTTTTCCGATTTCCTGAGATGCTTCGGCATTTCGCGAACCACTTCGCTTGCCGGCTTGTCCTCGCGCAGTCCGACGAAGCTCGGGTGACGAAGGATCCCGTCGTCGGTGAATTCGGCGAACGCGATCTCGGCGACCAGCTTCGGCTTGATCCAGTGCGCGTCCTTGCGGTCGGCGCGAGGCACCTCGACCGGGGCCTTGTCGACCTCGAGCGGTTCCATCCGCTCCATCAGCTCCTCGATCCGCGCCGCATTGAAGCCGGTCCCGACCTTGCCGGCATAGGTGAACTTGCCGCCCTCCCTCAGCGCGAGGAGCAATGAGCGGAAGCCGCGACGCTTGTCGCTCTCCGACCAGCCGACGATCACGAACTCCTGCCGCTGGATGCACTTGATCTTGAGCCAGTCGCGCGTGCGCGTGCTTCGATAGGGCGCGTCGGCCTTCTTGGAGATGACGCCCTCGCCGCCCTGCTTGCAGACCTCGCGGAACAGATCCTCGCCCCGCCCGACGACATGATCGCCGTAGAGGATCGGTGCGGGCACGCCCTTCAGCAGCGCGGACAGGCGCTCCTTGCGCTCGATCGTCGGGAGCTTCCGGATGTCCTCGCCGCGATCGACCAGGAGGTCGAAGGCGTAGAAGACGAGGTTCGCGCCGTGGCGTTCCTTGAGCGTCGACTGGAGCAGCTGGAAGCTGGGCTTGCCCTTGTCGTCGATCGCCACCGCCTCGCCGTCGATGAGGCAGCCGGCGGGCAGCTTTGCCGCGGCCCTGACCAGCGCCCGGAACCTGTCGCTCCAGTCGAGGCCCTTGCGCGTCCAGGCGGTCGCGGCGCCCTCCCCGGTCGCGATCAGCAGCCGATAGCCGTCGTACTTATACTCATGAATCCATGAATTGCCGGTCGGCACGTCGTCGACGAGGGTCGCGAGCTGCGGCGGCTGGAACGCGGGAGGTCGCTTGCCCGCCTCCTTCCGTGCGCGTCCGGCCTTCCGCCCAGCGCGCTTCGAGTGCCATACGTCCTCGCCGCTCGCGATCTCGGCCATGGTCCGGCCGGTGGCGACGCTGGTCACGCAATTGTCGACGAGGACGTCGCCGTCGCCAGCGTCAGCAAAATCGTCGGTGACCTTCTTGAGCATCCACGGCTCGCCTTTTTCGCCGGGCCGGGGGTTCAGCCGGAAGAGCACCCACTCGCCCTTCATCCGCTCGCCCTCGAGCGTGAAATGGAGATGCCCTTCCTCGATGGTCTTGTTGGGGTCCTTGCTCGGCTCCGGGATCCAGCGCCCACGGTCCCACAGCATCACCGTCCCGCCGCCATATTCGCCCTTGGGGATCGTGCCTTCGAAATCGCCATAGTCGAGCGGATGGTCCTCGACGTGCATCGCGAGACGCTTTTCGGCCGGATCGAGGCTGGGACCCTTGGGCACGGCCCAGCTCCTCAGGACCCCGTCGAGCTCCAGCCGGAAATCCCAGTGCAGGCGCGAAGCGTCGTGCTTCTGGACGACGAAGCTGTCGCCCTTGCCCTTGAGCTTGCGGCCCCTGGGCTCCTTGGTCCTCGCGAAGTCGCGCTTGCGGTTATAGGTCTCGATATCGAGCGCGGTGCGCCGGGGCATTACCGTCTCCCGTCATTCACGCGAAAGCGGGAATCGCGCTTCCTTAACGCAGCAAAGAACAAGCGGGACCCCCGCTTCCGCGGGGGCGACGACGAGCAAAAGGCTCGCACAGCCTAGGCTCGCTTGCGCGCCTTCTCCGGCTCCTTTTTGGCCGTGGCGCGCTTCGCCGGCGCTTTCTTCGTCGCGGGCTTCTTCTCCCCGCGCTTCTCTTCGCCGAGGCTCTTCTTGAGCGCCGCCATCAGGTCAATGACGTTCGATCCCTTGACCGGCGGGCCCTCGGGTTCCTCGATGATCTTCTCGCCCTTGGCCTTCTGCTTCTTCTCGATCAGCCGGTGGAGCGCATCGACGTAGCGATTGTGGAACTCCTTCGGGTCGAACTCGCCCGCTTTCCGCTCGATCAGCATCGAGGCCATGTCGAGCAGGTCGGGATCGGGCTTGGAGTCGCCGATGTCGCGGAAGAAGCCCGAGGATTTGTGGACCTCGTCGGCATAGCGCAGCGTCTCGATCAGCATGCCCCGGCCGCAGGGCTTCAGGGCCACGACATATTCCTGGCCGCGCATCGCAAGCTGGCCGACGCCGATCTTCTTCGCGTCCTTCAGCGCGTCGCGCATCACGACATAGGCCTCTTCGGCAAGGTCGTCCGCGGGCACGACATAATAAGGCTTGTCGAAATACATCGGGTCGATGCCGTCCTCGTCGACGAACTCGACAAGATCGAGGGTCTTGCGGCTCTCGAGCTTGACGCTCTCGATCTCTTCGGGGTCGAGCAGGACGTAGTGGCCCTTGGAGATCTCATAGCCCTTGACGATCTCGTCGCGGTCGACGGGGCCGACGCCCGGCACCACTTTTTCATATTTGACGCGCTTGCCGGTCGGCTCGTGCACCTGGTGAAACTGAATCTGGGCGCCGCTCTTGGTCGCCGGGAAAAGCTCGACGGGAATCGAAACCAGGGCAAGCCGGATCTGTCCCCGCCAGATGGGTCGCGCAGCCATACGCAGCCTCCTTGTCAGGGGGATTCAATCATTGCGCCCCCGAGTCGTTCCCGCGCTTTGTCGTTGAAAGTGGCCGATTTAAGCAAGCCTACGAGCTCGGCGACGTTCCCGCCGCGGGACGCGAGGTCGACGATCGCCGAGCCGCAGATCACCCCGCGCGCCCCCGAATCGAGCGCGGCGCGGACATGTTCAGGCGTCGAAATTCCGAAGCCGAAGACCGGCGGAGCGCCGCCCGCCGCCACCAGCCGTTGCACCAGCGTACCGTCGAATCGGCCCCGCTGGTGCGTGCCGGTTATGCCCGGCCTGCTCACGCAATATGTATAGCCGCGGCTCAGGCGCGCGATGGTCCGGACGGTCTCCGGCGGCGTATTGGCGGCGGCGATGAGCACGGGATCGATGCCGGCGTCGCGCATCCCCGCGACCCACGGCTCGGCCTCGCATGCCGGGACGTCGGCGACGAGGAGGCTGTCGACGCCCGCCTCGGCGGCGTGGCGGAAGAAATGCTCCCGGCCCCTCGCCAGAACGACATTGGCGTAGGTGAGGATGCCAAGCGGCACATGCGGGTGACGCTCGCGAAAGCCGGCGATCAGATCGAAGCAGTGAGCGGCGCGAATGCCCGAATCGAGGGCTCGTGCCGCCGCGGCCTGGATCACCGGCCCGTCGGCGATCGGGTCGGAGAAGGGAATTCCGACCTCGATCATGTCCGCTCCGCCGGCCACCAGGGAATCGAGCCGGGCCGCGCAGCCGTTCACGTCCGGGTCGCCGAGCATCAGAAAGGCGCCGAACGCGGCGTCGCCGCGCTGCCGGAGGCGGCCGAACATGGCGGCATAGCGGCTCATGCGGGCTGGCTTTCCGCCCGAGGCTTGGCGTCAAACCCTGCGCCCAGCAGGGCCCGAGCCTGAGCCACGTCCTTGTCGCCGCGACCCGAGAGGCCGACGAGAAACATGCTGTTCGGTTCCCGATCGGCGAGCTTCAAAGCGTGCGCGAGCGCATGCGCGGACTCGAAGGCGCAGAGGATCCCTTCTTCCCCGGCGAGTCTCTTGAAGGCGGCGAGCGCTTCCGCGTCGGTCGCGCCGACGTAATCGGCTCGACCGATCTCTTTCAGATACGCATGCTCCGGGCCGACCGCGGGATAGTCCAGGCCGGCGGACACGGACCAGGTGTCGGCGATCTGGCCATCCTCGTCCTGCAGCAGATAGGTCTCCGCGCCATGCAGGATCCCGGGTCTGCCGCGCAGAAGCGTGGCGCCGTGGTCCTCGCCATCGAGTCCGCGGCCGGCCGCTTCGACCCCGATCAGCCGGACGCCGTCGTCGAGGAAATCGGCGAAGAGACCGATCGCGTTCGAGCCTCCGCCGACGCAGGCGATGACCGCGTCCGGGAGCCGCCCTTCCTGTTCGACGATCTGAGCGCGGGCTTCGCGGCCGATCACCCGCTGGTACTCCCGGACCAAGGTCGGGAACGGGTGCGGGCCGGCCGCCGTGCCGAGCAGATAGTGGGTCGCTTCGAAGCTCGCCGACCAGTCGCGCAGCGCTTCGTTGATCGCGTCCTTCAAGGTCCGCCCGCCGCTTTCGACGGGAATGACCGTCGCGCCCATCAGCTGCATCCGGAAAACATTGAGCTGCTGCCGCTCGACGTCCTCCGCACCCATGTAGATCAAAGTCTCGAAACCGAGCAGAGCGCCGGCGATGGCGGTGGCGACCCCGTGCTGGCCGGCGCCGGTTTCGGCGATCAGGCGAGTCTTGCCCATGCGCCGCGCCAGCAGCGCCTGGGCAAGCACCTGGTTGGTCTTGTGCGCTCCGCCGTGGAGCAGGTCCTCACGTTTCAGCAGAATGTTGCCCGGCAGGTTGCGGCAGCGCGTGAGCGGCGTCGGTCGGCCCGCGTAGTGGCGCAGCAGGTCGTCGAGCTCGGCGGCGAACGCCGGATCGGCCCGCGCGTCGAGGAAGGCGGCTTCCAGCTGCTCGAGCGCCGGGACCAGAATCTCCGGCACGTAGCAGCCGCCGAAGCGGCCGAAGCGGCCGCTCAGGCGCACGCGCGCACCTGCTCTCGACATCGGGGCCGCAGCGCCTCGAACAGAGCCGCGATCCTCTCGGGAGACTTGCGGCCGGGCGCACCCTCCACGGCGGAACCGACGTCGATCGCATAGGCGCCAAGGCGCCGGGCGGCGACGGCATTATGCGGCCCGATCCCGCCCGCGACGATTGCGCGCTGAAGCTCCGGATGGCCGCGAACCCGTCGCCAGTCGAAGGTCCGCCCGGTTCCGCCTTTTCCATGGTCGAAGACCAGGCGGTCGCCGCCCCTTGAAACGGGCGGTTCGCGCCCGACGCTCACGGCGGTCCAGATCTCGCAGGACCTGGGCAGCCGACGCCGGAGCGAACTTGCATATTCCGCGTCCTCGCTCCCGTGCAGCTGCACCGCGTGCAGGCCCAGCCGGGCCGAGATGTCCGCGACGGCGCCCGAGGGCGCGTCGCGGAACACCCCGACCGAAAGCATCCCGAAGTCGCGCGCGAGCCCGGCCAGTGGGAGCATTTCCCGGGCGGTCACGTGACGGATGCTTTCGGGGACGAAAACGAAACCGGCGAAGGCGGCCGCTCGGGCGGCGGCGATATCGTCCGGGCGGGCGAGGCCGCAGAGCTTGACCTTGCCGAACACGAGCTCGCGCGCCGCGAGCGCCGGTTCGTGCGAGCGCATCAGAGAAGTCCCGACAAGGAAAGCGTCGACGTGCGGCGCGAGGCGTTCCACGTCGCCTCGTCCGGCGATTCCGGATTCGGATACGAGCAGTTGGCCGTGAGCCATGGCGGCCAGCCGCTCGGTCGTGGCGAGGTCGACGGACAAATCCTCGAGATTGCGGTTGTTGATGCCGATCAGCCGTGCGCCGAGCGCGAGCGCGCGCCGCATCTCGGCTTCGTCATGGACCTCGACGAGGACGTCCATGTGGAAGCGCCGCGCCTCGGCGATGATCTCCCGCGCCCGCGCGTCGTCGAGCAGCGAAAGCATCGCCAGCACCGCGTCGGCTCCCGCGATCCGGGCTTCGGCAACCTGGCGCGGATCGAGGAAGAAGTCCTTCGCCAGGATCGGTCCGTCGAACTCGCGCCGGGCGGCGGCAAGATCGTCGAGCGAACCGCCGAAGAATTCGCGATCCGCGAGCACGCTCAGCGCGTCGGCGATGCCGGCATAGCCGCGCGAGACCGCCGCAACGTCCGCATTCGCGCGGATCGCGCCCGCCGACGGCGAGGCCTTCTTGATCTCGAGGATGAAGCGGGCGCCGGGCTTCGCCAGAGCTTGCATTAGACTGCGGCGGGTCGGGCGGGCTCGGTCGCGCAGGGCACCGATCGAAATCGAGTCCAGCCGGCGCGCCAGCTCGACGCGCTTGGCCGCCGCGATCTCGCCGAGGATTCCGCCCGGCTCAGGCACGGCTGGCCTCGACGAAACCGTCGAGCGTCGTCCGTGCTCGACCGGAACGGATTGCCTCGAGAGCCATCGCCACGCCTTGCTTCAGGTCGGCGGCCTTGCCGGCCGTCATCAGCAGCGCTCCGGCATTGAGCGCGACCACGTCCCTGTCGGCCTCTCGCCCGTCGCCGGACAGGACCGCCGCGAGGCGCCGCGCGTTCTCCCGGGGAGATCCGCCGACGATCTGTTCGAGCGGCCGGCGGTCGAGCCCGGCCTGCTCCGGCATGATCTCCAGCTCGTCGAGCTCACCCCCGGCCAGCGACACGGCCTGGGTGAAGCCGTGGAGCGCGATTTCGTCGAGGCCCGAACCGTGGACCACGAGAGCGCGCTCGACCCCGAGCGCCCGAAGCGTTTCGGCAATCGGTCTCAGCAGCCTGGGCTCGGGCACGCCGAGCAGCTGCACCCCGGGTCTCGCCGGATTGAGGCAGGGGCCCAGGAGATTCATGATCGTGCGCACCCTGAGCGCACGCCGGACCGGACCCGCGTGCGCAATGCCGGGGTGATAATAAGGCGCGAGCAGGAAGCAGAAGCCGGTCCGGTCGAGGATCTCGCGCGATTCCAGCGGCGTCAGATCGAGCCGGGCGCCGAGCGCTTCGAGCACGTCCGCCGACCCGCATTTCGAGGTGAAGGAGCGGTTGCCATGCTTGACGACCGGCAGCCCGCAGGCCGCGGCGACGAAACCGGCGGCGGTGGAGACGTTGATCGAGCCGGAGAAATCGCCGCCGGTGCCGCAGCTGTCGGCGAACAGGGTGGCGGGTGACGGAAACGGCCGTGCCGCGCTTCTCAGCGCATGCGCGGCGCCAATCAGCTCCTCGGAAGTCTCGCCGCGCGCCTTCAGCGCGACGAACACGGCCGCCATCAGCGGCTCGGGCAGACGGCCTTCGACAATGCTCTTGAATATGGCTTCGGCCTGGGACCGATCGAGATCCCTGCCGTCGAGCAGGTCGGACACCGCTTGCTCCACGGCGCGGATGTCGCCGGGAATCGCGGCGGCGGCCGCCGGCTCACGGGAAAAAGACAGAATCTGGGACATTGGAAACTCACCTGAAACAAAAAAGCCCGCCAGTTGGCGGGCGGGCAGTCGGTGATCGGATGTTAGTCGATCAGTCGCGCCATCGCGCCGCAAAGGACCAGTCGCGCCACCAGAGGCGAGCGGTCGGACAAGCGGCGATGGCGTTCAGGTGCGTCATCGAGACCTTGCTACGCCGAGGATTTGCACTAGGTCAAGGATGTCCGTCGATTGACGGCATGAAGCGGTCACGGCATGTGGCCGCTCCACCGCACCCGGGCGGGTGTAGCTCAATGGTAGAGCAGAAGCCTTCCAAGCTTACGACGAGGGTTCGATTCCCTTCACCCGCTCCAATTTCGTGACCTGCCGGGGGCAGGTTCGAAATTGGAGCGCGCCGAGCTCGGATCGAGCGAGGCGGCGACAGCCAGGCACACACGTCAACCCGACGCGTTGACAGCGCATCAGGCGGCCGCCACATGGCGCGCCTGCCTGACCTCATGGAGAGGTGGCCGAGTGGTTAAAGGCAGCAGACTGTAAATCTGCCCGCGCAAGCGTACGCTGGTTCGAATCCAGCCCTCTCCACCAGCCCCGCGCGCGGGGACGTGCCGGGTACGCCGCGCGGAACGCCGGACCGGTCACAATTCCATCCAATATGGATAGATCGCGGGAATCCGCTGGAAATCTGGATAAACTCGGCGCCATGTCATAATGGCACATGGACTCGTGCTCGGGAGTGCCGCGATGCAGCGGGGGGCAGGAACCGCGTTGAAGGATGAAACGGGCGTGCCGAACGCCGCCAACGGACCGCACTTGCGCGGAGGAGATGATGTGATGGCTCAGCGCGTCGCCCGCCTGAGCTCCGGGCAACTCGACTGCCTGAGGCTCGTCAATGAACATCTGTCGTCGAAGGAGATAGCGTCCGCTCTCCACATTTCTCACCATACGGTCGATCAGCGAATCCGTCAGGCGCTCCACATCCTTGGCGTCGATCGGCGGGCCCATGCCGCGCGTATCGTCGGGCAGTACGGCGGCCCATATCAGCGATTGATACATCAATCGCCGCACATTGAGGCCACGCCGTTCGAGGGTCACCCGGAAGCCGCGGTCGGGCAACAGATTCGGCACACCGATCGCGCAGGGGAGACCGGGGGAGCAGGTTTCCTTACCGAGCAGAGGCCCGTCTCGTTCTGGCCTTCCCTGCAACCGCCGTTCGCAACGAGGAGCAACCCCCGGAATGAGATGAGTGTCGGCCAGAGGCTGTTCTGGATTGCGGCGATCGCGATCGGAGCGGCGTTCTCGGCGGGCATGTATCTCGCCGGGCTCGAGAGCCTCGCAAGACTGCTCTCCGGCTAGCCGCAAGGCAGCCCGAGCCGACTTCAAATCGGACCGACAGCCACCCCGGCGCATCCACGCCGGGGAAGGAGCAGTCATGCGCAAACAGTTGATCGAGAATGCGGCCTACGATGTCGCGACCCAGGTCCGGGTCGTCGAAGACGGCATCGAAGCCGCGCTTTCAGAGATTGCCGAACTTCAGGCCCGGATGATGCGCGCCAACGCGGTCGCGCATGCCGGATTCGGGACGATTCAGCCGGCCCTTCGGCAGCTGGCCTCGGCCCTGTCCGGCCTGGTCGAAACGCGCGGCGCGATCGTCGCCTGCCACGCCGCACTGGCCGACGCCAGGGGCAAGGTCCCCGGCCTTCGCACGGTCGCCTGGGGCGATGGCGAGGAATGTCCGCCGCCGGGCGGCGTCGCCGACCTCCGCATCGTCGCCTAGAAGGGCTTTGACCGGGCCACTTCAATGTGGTCCGGTCTTTCCCCGATGATCCCGCATCAATATTTCTTCTGGGCGCTCTTGCTCGTGACCTGCGGCTACGCGCTGTGGCGCGGACGCAGCGACGAGCGGCTGGTCGCTCTCGTCTGCGTCGGAGCGACCGTCGCGACGCGGTTCGCGATTTCCCCGATGAGCGTCCGCTACACCGACGTGGAAACGGGGCTTCTGATCATCGACCTCGCCGTGCTCGCCGGCTTCATCGCGATCGCTCTTCGATCGCACCGCTTCTGGCCATTGTGGGTTGCCGGGCTGCAGCTGACGAACAGCATGGCGCACCTAATGAAAGCCGTCGAGGTCGACCTGATGCCCTTCGCCTATGGCGCTGCCGCGGCGCTGTGGAGCTATCCGATCCTGATGATCCTCGCGGTGGGGACCTGGCGGGGACAGGCACGCGAGCGGGGCGGCGCGACCGAAGCGGCGGCCTAACAGCCAACGGCCGGCACGGTTGAACCTTCGGTCCGGCATCCCCATTGGGGCGCAATGTCGCGCCGCAAGAAATCCCATCAGACCCATGGAACGCCGAACCGTCCCCGTTTCTGGGGAAAGCATGCCGTCGCGGCGGCGCTCGACAACCCGGCGCGCAAGGTGCTTCGGGCGTGGGCCACGCGCGAGGCGGCTGCCTACATGCGGTTTCCGGCCGAAGTCCCGGTGACCCTGGCGGAAGCGCCGGACCTCGGCCGCCTCGTCCCGGGCGATACGCCGCACCAGGGAGTCGTGATCGAGGTCGAGCCGCTCGAGGAGGCCTGGCTCGATGATCTCCTCGGCCGGGACATCGAGCGGGCGGTGCTTCTCGTCCTCGACCAGGTCACGGACCCGCATAATGTCGGCGCTATTCTGCGGTCCACGGCCGCGTTCGGGGCCGTCGGGATCGTCACCCAGGATCGCCATTCCCCGCCCGAAAGCGGGGTCGTCGCCAAGGCGGCGTCGGGCGCGCTGGAGCGCGTCCCCTGGGTCCGCGTCGTCAACCTGGCGCGGGCGCTCGAGGAGATCGGCGATGCCGGCTACTGGCGAATCGGCCTTGCCGGAGACGCGGAGACGGATCTTCGAGCAGCGCTCGGCCCACCTCGCGTCGCGCTCGTCCTCGGAGCGGAGGGGACGGGCCTCAGGCCCAACACGCGCGAACATTGCGACGCGACGGCGCGTCTGCCTATTGGCGAGACCGTGGAGAGCCTCAACGTTTCCAACGCGGCCGCGGTCGCCCTTTACGCAGCGAGCATCGCCTGATGGTCCGGACAAGCACCAGCATTCGTTCCCATGTCGAGGCTCTCGCCGGGCGCGAGCCCGCCTTCGCGCGCGTCGTCGAGACGCACGGGATTCCCGAACCGCGAGCCAGCAAGCGCGGCGCGGAGACCCTGCTTCGGACCATCGTCGGCCAGCAGGTCAGCGTCGCCGCCGCTCGCTCGATGTGGGCGAAACTCGAAGCCGCGTTCGGCTCGCCGCCCGACCTCCAGCTACTCCTGGCCGCCGGCGACGAGGATCTTCGCGCCGCGGGCATGTCGCGGCAGAAATCCGGCTATATCCGAAGCCTCGCCGAGCTCGTGATCTCGGGCGAGCTCGACCTTGAATCCCTGCCCGAGGACAATGAGGAGGCGATCGCGCTTCTCACCAGGATCAAGGGGATCGGCCGCTGGTCCGCGGAAATCTATCTGCTGTTCGCGGAAGGGAGGCCCGACGTTTTCCCGGCCGGCGACCTCGCCGTCCAGATCGAGCTCGGACGGCTGATGGGCTTCAAGGAAAAGCCGTCCGAAAAACAGCTTCGCGAGCTGGCCGAGCCGTGGCGCCCCTATCGCGGCGCGGCCGCGGTGCTCGCCTGGCACAGCTACAACAGCAGCGTCCTTTAACTCCGGACGGAAAGCGGTAGCGGCGCCGCCTTGAGCCCGCGGAAGATACGCGGTCCGAGATCGAGCCGAAACGGCGCCATTTTCTCGGACTTCGTTCCGCGCCCGAGGAGATAGGCGCCGGAGGTTTGGCCGGAAGCACCCGCGCCATCATAGAGCACGTTGAACCCGATCAGCGGGACAAAAACCTTTCTGCCTCCGGCGTCGAGCACCCGCAGCTGGTCGATCGGGATCGAGATCTGCGGGCGCAACGCGATGCTCTTGAACGGCGGAATGACCGGAACCCGGTCGCCCTCGTTAGCCGGATTGGCGAAGAACAGCCGGATGTCCTCGTCCTGCGTGGGCCCGGCATTGAAGAAACTGGCCCTGGTGAGGACGGCGCGCGCCGGAACGCTGCCGGAGTTGGACAGCTCCAGCTGGAACTCGAATGTCACGGTCTGGCTTTCGACGATGCAGCGGACGGGCTCGAACGCGATGTCGATCCAGGGACGCAGCCCGCTGGATACGACCCCCAGCGGCTTGGGCGCGGCGGACTTGGGCGGTGGAGGAGGTGCCGGGGCCGGTGCGCGCGGCTGCGGAATGGGATCCGGTGCCACGAAGGCGTCGACCGGCGGGCC
>DASURT010000048.1:0-4143 GCA_036375515.1 Sphingomicrobium sp. | reverse complement strand
TGTACCAGGCATTCGACCAGGCCGGCCTCACGGTCCTGCGCGCGATCGCCCGCTTCCTCAAGGTCGACGAGGATTATTTCACCGACACCGTCAAGGACGGCAATTCGGTGATGCGCCTGCTGCATTACCCGGCGCAAAGCGAGCCGACCGGCGAGCATATCCGTGCCGGCGCGCATGAGGATATCAACACCATCACGCTGCTGCTCGGTGCCGAGGAAGCTGGGCTCGAGCTCAAGACCAAGGATGGCCGCTGGATTCCGGTGATTTCTCGACCTGGCGAGCTGGTGATCAATATCGGCGACATGCTGCAGCGGCTGACCAACGGCCTGTTGCGCTCGACCACGCATCGCGTCGTCAACCCGCCGGCCGAGCGGCGCGGCAAGTCGCGCTACTCGATGCCCTTCTTCCTCCATTTCCGGTCGGACTTCCTGATCGAGGCGCTGCCGGGCACGGTGCCTCCGGGCGAGCAGCCGAAATGGCCGCCGATCACCGCGAACGACTACCTTCAGGAGCGGTTGCGCGAGATCAAGCTGGTATAGAATCGTCCAGGTTCGCGGGGCCGAAGCCGTGCGGGATCAACTCGCCGATCGTGTGGCGCTCAACGTGCTTCCCATCACCGGATGAGCACAGGATTTCGACGTCGCAGCCCGAAAGCTGCGCGGCCTCGAGGATCGCCTGGCGGCACCCGCCGCACGGCGTGCAGACGGTTTCCCCCGCCCCGCCCGCAACGGCGATTCGCGCAACCTTGTTGAGCCCGAATGAATGCTGCGCGGCGGTGAGCGCGCTTTGCTCGGCGCAGATGCCGAGACGATAGCAGGCATTCTCCATGTTCGCGCCGGTGACGACCTCGCCGTCGACCGATTCGACCGCGCATCCGACCTGGAACCTCGAATAAGGCGCGTGGGCTTTCAGCGCCGCGGCGCGGGCGAGGGCGACAAGCTCTTCCTCCGTCATAAGATTGACTCTAGACCGAGCCAAAGCCTTTCCACAATCAGCCTGAATGTTCCGGAGCCTCGTCGTGCCGAAGTTCGCGTTTGCCTTCCTCGCCTGCGCCGTCCTCATCCTCTCCGCTTGCACGGCTCCGGTCGCGCATCCGGTCGCGGCCGCTCCGGTCGCGCCGATCGAGGTCCAGATTCTCGCGATCAACGATTTTCACGGCAACCTCGAGCCGCCCGAGCTCAGCATCGCGGCGCGCGGGCCGAACGGCACCACGGTCCGGGTGCCGGCAGGCGGTGTCGCCTACCTTGCCGGCGCGGCGAAGACGCTGCGTCAGGGCCGCCCCTATTCGATCACCGTCTCGGCCGGTGACGCGATCGGCGCCAGCCCGCTCGTCTCCGCTTTGTTCCTCGATGAACCGACGATCGACGCGATGAACCTGATCGGGCTCGAGCTCAACGCGGTCGGCAATCACGAATTCGACAAGGGCACGCGCGAGCTCTTGCGGATGCAGCGCGGCGGCTGCGAGAAATTTACGACCAAGCAACCCTGCGCGCTCGAGCCCTTCGCGGGCGCAAAGTTCCAGTACCTCGCCGCCAACGTGCACACCGCCGACGGAACGACGCTTTTTCCCGCGACGGCGATCAAGACCTTCGGACCGGTGAAGGTCGGCTTCATCGGCATGACCCTCAAGGACACGGGGACGATCGTTCCGCCGTCGGGCGTGGCCGGCGTGACGTTCGCGGACGAAGCGGCGACCGCCAACGCACTGGTGCCGCAGCTCAGGGCCCAGGGGGCGGATGCGATCGTCATTCTGCTTCACCAGGGCGGGCGATCGACCGGGCTCTATGACGACAAGAGCTGCCCCAATTTCACCGGCGACGTGCTGCCGATCCTGGAGAAGCTCGACCCGGCCGTCGACCTCGTCATCTCGGGTCACACGCACGCCGCCTATATCTGTCAGTTCCCGCGGGCCGGTACGCATCCGTTGCTGCTGACCAGCGCGGGGCAATACGGGACCTTGGTCAGCGATATCCGGCTGACCTTCTCGCCCGACCGGCACCTGACCGGCCAGCGCGCGGACAACATCATCGTCCAGGGCGAGCCCTATTCGACCGCGCTCGGTCCCGTGCCGATCGTCCCGGCCTATCCCGTGTACGGGCCGGATCCGTCGGTCCAGGCCCTTGTCGGCCGCTATGCCGCCGCCGCCGCGCCAATGGCCGGCCGGGTCGTCGGCACGCTCTCCGGGCCGGTAACCAAGGCGCTGACCGAAGACCGCGAGCAGACGGCAGGCGATTTCATCGCCGACGCCCAGCTCTTCGCGACCCGTTCGGCCGGGGCGCAGGTTGCGTTCATCAACCAGGGCGGAGTCCGCACGGATCTCATTCCCGCCGCGGACGGAAGCGTCACCTACGGGCAGATTTATTCCATGCAGCCGTTCGGAAACACATTGGTCGTGAAGACCCTCTCGGGAGCGCAGCTCAAGACACTCCTCGAGCAGCAGTTCGCGAGCGGCAAGAATACTGCCGAGCGGCCAACCATGCTGCTTCCGAGCGAAGGGTTCTTCTTTTCCTACGATCTGCGTCGACCGGCCGGCGACCGGGTGGTCGAGGTGCGCCTCAACGGAAGGCCGATCGACCCCGCCGCCGACTATCGGGTGACGGTCAACAACTTCCTCGCGAGCGGCGGCGACAACTTTACAGTCCTTGGCCAGGCGAAGGGCGGCACCGACCTCGGCCTCGATCTCGACGGGATCGAGGCTTACCTCAAGACCAATCCGAAGGTGCCGACGCTCGGGCGGATCAAGAATCTCGGCCCGCCGCCCGCGAGACCCTAGGTTTGGACCCTAACGCAGCGGCGGCTCGTCGAAGCTGCGCAATTTGCGGCTGTGGAGGCCTTCGCCCTCGAGCTGCAGCAGGCCCAGCGCCTCGATCCCGATTCTGAGGTGCTGACTGATCGCGCGCTCGTAGAAGGCATTGGCCTGCCCCGGCAACTTCAGCTCCCCGTGCAGCGGCTTGTCTGAGACGCAGAGCAGGGTGCCGTAGGGGACGCGGAAACGATAGCCTTGGGCGGCAACGGTGGCCGATTCCATGTCGATCGCGACCGCTCGGCTCTGGTTGAAGCGCAGCGCCGAGGCTGCGTAGCGCAGCTCCCAGTTGCGGTCGTCGGTGGTGACGACCGTCCCCGTGCGAAGCCGCGCCTTGACGCTGTCCTCGTCCTCGCCGGTGACGGTGAGCGCCGCCTCGAACAAAGCCTTCTGCACTTCCGCGATGGCCGGCAGCGGAACCTCGGGCGGAAGCACGTCGTCGAGCAGGTGGTCGTCGCGCAGGTAAGCGTGCGCGAGGACGTAATCGCCGATCGACTGGCTCGGGCGAAGGCCGCCGCAGTGGCCGATCATCAGCCACACCTCGGACCGGAGCACCGCGATATGGTCGCAGACCGTCTTGGCGTTGGCGGGCCCCACGCCGATATTGACGAGGGTGATCCCGGTCCCGTCCTCGGCCATCAAATGATAGGCGGGCATCTGGTGCCGCCGCCATTGGCCGGCCGCGATCTGTGCCTCGGCGTCGACCAGCTCGCCGCGCTCGTACACCGCGCCCGGCACCGACAGTCCGATGAATCGCGATTCCGGATGGCGGAGAGCGTCGATCGCGACCCCGACGAATTCGTCGACGTAGCGGATATAGTTGGTGAACAGCACATAATGCTGGAAATGCTCGGATGGAGTGCCGGTGTAGTGCTTGAGGCGGGCGAGGCTGAAGTCGGTGCGCGGCCCGTCGAACAACGCGAGCGGCCGGATGTCGCCGGCCGGAATCCAGACGCCGTCGGCGACCTCGTCGCCGATATGCACCAGCTCGTTCGAAGGGAAAAAGCGCGACAGCTCTGAGGCGCGGATGTCGCCGATCTCGATCCCGCTGTCCTCGAGCACATAGGGGTAGGGAATCTCGCTCGCCGAGCGGCCGACGGAGATCTCGGCGTCATAGTCGCGGACGAGGTGCTCGAGCTGATCGACGAGATAGTCGCGGAACAGGTCCGGCCGGGCGACGCTGGTGGCATATACGCCCGGCTGGTTGAGCCTCGCGAAGGCCCGCGAGAGCAACGGCCGCGGCAGCTTGCCGGCATAATCGACCCGCAGCTCGGGATAGGCGAAAGCGCCCTTGGCCCGCTCCTTCGGGTTGGGTGTGGCGCGTTCGCGCACATAGGCCG
>DASURT010000047.1:0-4265 GCA_036375515.1 Sphingomicrobium sp. | reverse complement strand
AGGCCTATTTCATGGCGTTTCGAGTTTCGGGTGAGCGGCCGGCGCCCGAGAAGATCAAGCCCTGCGCAGGCTAGGGTTTGGACCCTAGAGCAGGCCCATCCGCCGGAAGCTCGTGCACTCCTCCCCGCCGAACACGAGGTGGTCGACGATCGTGCAGTCGAGCGCCTCGGCCGCGGTCGCGAGGCGACGCGTCACCCGAAAGTCGGATTCGCTCGGACGAGGATCGCCGCTCGGGTGGTTGTGCGCGAGGACGATCCCGGCAGAGCCATGCGCCGCCGCGTCGGCAATGATCTCGCGAATTGGGAAATGCGCGCCGGTCTGGTCGCCATCGTGGCGTGACAGGTGAAGGCACCGAGCCTCGTCGTCGAGGTGGGCGACCCAGATGATCTCGCGGCGGGTCTCGGAATCGGCGAAGCAGCCGGCAAAGAACTCGCGCGCCGCCGCAAGCCCGTCGAGCCTTAGCGCATGTTCGGCACGTTGATATCGCATGTCTGGCTAGCTACGTCACATGCCCAGGGCCAGCCACGCGAACCGCATCGGCAGTGGCGAGATGTTCATCCCAAATGGATGTTTCCGCGATGCTCTTGGAGGCGGGCGGAGGGACGGTTAGGGTGGACCGGCGATGCGCCAGTATCTCGATCTCATGCAGCGGATTCTCGACGAGGGCGTCACCCAGGAGGATCGCACCGGGACGGGCACCTTGTCCTGGTTCGGAGCGCAACTGCGCTTCGACCTCGGCGAGGGCTTCCCGCTCCTGACGACCAAGAAGCTGCACCTGAGATCGATCATCGTCGAGCTCCTCTGGTTCCTTCGCGGCGATACCAACATCCGCTGGCTCCAGGATCGCAACGTCCGCATCTGGGATGAGTGGGCCGACGAGAACGGCGATCTCGGCCCAGTTTACGGCAAGCAGTGGCGCGACTGGGAGACGGCCGACGGTCGGCACTTCGACCAGATCGCGAACCTGGTCGATCTGATCCGGCGCGACCCATATTCGCGGCGCCAGATCGTCACCGCCTGGAACCCGGGCGAGATCGCGAAGATGGCGCTCGCGCCCTGCCACTGCCTGTTCCAGACGCAGGTCGCGGCCGGGCGGCTAAATCTCCAGCTCTACCAGCGCAGCGCCGACATCTTCCTTGGAGTTCCGTTCAACATCGCGAGCTACGCGCTCCTGGCCCACATGCTGGCGCGCGAGTGCGGCCTCGAGCCAGGGGTGTTCGTGTGGACCGGCGGCGACTGCCACCTCTACTCGAACCACCTGGAACAGGCGCGGCTGCAGCTGTCCCGCGAGCCCCGGACGCTCCCGCGACTGGTCATCAAGGATCGGGGGCAGGGTCTGCTCGGCTACGAGCCCGAGGACTTCGTCTTCGAGAATTACGATCCGCACCCGCATATCGCCGCGCCCGTCGCGGTGTGATGTCGGCCTGCCGATAACTCGTGGGAAGAATCCGCGACCGGAATGGAGCGCTTGCCGCCGAGCGGCGTTCATGGCCCCATCACAACGGGAGTAAAATCCATGTTTCAGAAGATTGCCGTAGTTGTTTTGATCGGCGTGGCGCTTGCCACGGCGGCCTGCAACACGGTGCGCGGTGCAGCTCGTGACGTGAATTCCGTCGCCAATGCTGCTGACAACGCGATCTGATCCGTGCGATGGTCGTTTCGTGGACGTAAGGAGGACAATCCATGTTTCACAAGATTGCGACTGCGGCCCTGATTGTCGCCGCTCTTGGCGTTGCCGCCTGCAATACGGTGCGCGGCGCCGCTCGGGACGTGAACTCGGTCGCGAATTGCACCGAGAATGCGGTTCATGGAGGCCAGTGCTGATTTTCGTTCAGCCGCTGGACAAGCTGGCGGCTTAACAGTCATGATCGTTCCGAGATTCAAACGAAGGAGCGATCATGGTCCGTAAACTCGTCACGCTCGCGATTACCGGCGCGGCTCTGGCCGCGGCGGGGTGCAACACCGTGCGGGGCGCTGCAGCCGACGTGAACTCGGTCGCGAACTGCACCGAGAACACGATCAATACCGGGCGCTGCAAGTAAGCGCCGCGAACTGACCGAAGCGTAAGGAAAAAAGCCCCGCCGGGCAGGGCCTGGCGGGGCTTTTGATACTCCCCTCCCTGGCAGAGAGGGGAAGGTCGACTATTCTTTCAAGTAATCGCCCGCATCCGCGTCCATCCCGTGACCCGAAGGCGCCACCGACGCCAGCGGATCCGCGTGGATCGCCGCCTCGGGACCCTGGGCCAGCTCGGCCGCATGCTCCTCTGCCGCGCTGTTTGGAAGGACCAGCGAGTCCTGCAGCTTGCGATGCGCCGCGCGGAGCGCGGTGTCGCGCGCCGAGGCGGCGACCCTCAGGCGGTTCATGCCCGCGCCGGTGCCCGCCGGGATCAGGCGGCCGACGATGACGTTCTCCTTGAGGCCCATCAGCGTGTCGACCTTGCCCTGGACCGCGGCCTCGGTGAGGACCCGAGTGGTCTCCTGGAAGGAGGCGGCCGAGATGAAGCTCCGGGTCTGCAGGCTCGCCTTGGTGATGCCGAGCAGCACAGGCTTGCCTTCGGCCTTCTTCTGCTTCTTCTCGAGGCCGGAGTTGATCTCGTCCATCTCGTCGCGGTCGACCTGCTCGCCGGCAAGGAGAGTGGTGTCGCCGCCGTCCGTGATCTCGACCTTCTGCAGCATCTGGCGAACGATCACCTCGATGTGCTTGTCGTTGATCTTCACGCCCTGGAGCCGATAGACCTCCTGGATCTCGCTCACGAGATATTCGGCCAGCGCCTCGACCCCGAGGACCTCCAGGATGTCGTGCGGATCGGGTGAGCCGCCGACAAGATTGTCGCCGCGCTTCACGAAGTCGCCTTCCTGGACCTCGATCATCTTGGACTTGGGAATGAGATATTCGACGGGCTCCGAGCCGTCCTCGGGTACGATCGCGATCTTACGCTTCGCCTTGTAGTCGCGCATGAAGGTGACCTTGCCGGAGACCTTCGCGATGATCGCATTCTCCTTGGGTTTGCGCGCTTCGAACAACTCGGCGACGCGCGGCAGGCCGCCGGTGATGTCGCGCGTACGCGCCGCTTCGCGCGGCATGCGCGCCAGCACCTCGCCGGCCTCGACCTGCTGTCCGTCCTCGACCGCGATGATCGCTCCGGCGGCGAGGCGATAGACGCCCGCTTCCTTCGCGCCCTTGCCGGTGAGGGTGAGGCGCGGGTGCGGCGTGTCCTTCTTCGACTTGGACGCGTCGTCGGTGACCACGCGCTGCGTGATTCCGGTCGACTCGTCGACCTGCTCGGTCATCGTCCGGTTCTCGATCAGGTCCTGGTACTTCACGGTACCGGCCTTCTCGGTGATCACCGGGCTGAACGACGGGTCCCACTCGGCGATACGGTCGCCGCGGCTGACGATATGGCCGCTCTCGCACAGCAGATGGGCGCCGTAGGGCACGCGGTGCGTCGAAAGCTCGCGGCCGTCCATGTCGACGATGGCGATCTCGCCCGAACGCGACAGCGACAGGTGCCGGCCGCGCGGGTCGACGATCGTCGGCATGTCGCGAAGCTCGATCGTGCCGTCGACCGGCGACTCGAGGTTCGACTGCTCGTTGAGCTGCGCCGCGCCACCGATGTGGAAGGTCCGCATCGTCAGCTGCGTGCCCGGCTCGCCGATCGACTGGGCGGCGATGACTCCGACCGCTTCGCCGATATTGACCGGAGTGCCGCGTGCGAGGTCACGCCCGTAGCACTTGGCGCAGACGCCCTGCTTCGACGCGCAGATCAGCGGCGAGCGGATCCTCACGCCCTGGACTCCGATCTCCTCGAGCTTCGCGACCATCGCCTCGTCGAGCAGTTCGCCCTCGTTGATGACGACCTCTTCGCTCTTCGGATCGACGATGTCCTCCGCCGTCGTACGCCCGAGAACGCGGTCCGCTAGCGAGGCGATGACCGCACCGCCCTGGACGATCGCGCGCATCTCGAGCGCACGGTCGGTGCCGCAATCCTCCTCGATGATCACGGCGTCCTGCGACACGTCGACGAGGCGGCGGGTCAGGTAGCCCGAATTCGCCGTCTTCAACGCCGTGTCGGCGAGGCCCTTGCGGGCGCCGTGGGTCGAGTTGAAGTACTCAAGGACGGTCAGGCCCTCCTTGAAGTTCGAGATGATCGGGGTCTCGATGATCTCGCCCGACGGCTTGGCCATGAGGCCGCGCATGCCCGCGAGCTGCTTGATCTGGGCCTGCGAACCGCGGGCCCCGGAGTGCGCCATCATGTAGATCGAGTT
>DASURT010000046.1:0-8828 GCA_036375515.1 Sphingomicrobium sp. | reverse complement strand
TCTTGCTCAACGGCGTTCGCAGCGAGCCCGGCTACGATCGTCACGACGCCTGCGGGCGCGGAATGGGTCTCTTCAAGCGTGGCGTGAGACTCGGCGGCCGGCGGCGCGGCCGCAAGGCCCGCGGCCGCCAACGCGCCCGTGAGCACCGCGCCGGTGCTGGTCGCAATCGTCGCGAAGGGGTCGTTGACGCGTGCGACCGATACGTTTGCTGTAACACCGCCCGAAAGGTAGCGCACGGTGACCGCGCCATTGCCGTTGATGGTGCTGAGCGTCACCCAGCTGTCGCCGCCGCCGTTGAGATCAACCTGGATCAGCCCGGAGGTGGTGACGCGCACATATCCGCCGGAGATGACGTCCGTGCTCGCGGCGACACTCAGGATCTGCGCGATGTCGACCACGTCGCCTCTGCCGTAATCGGTGATGGTGTCGATGCTGTTGGGATCGGTCAGGGGCGCGCTGCTCAGCACGAAGCGGTCGCTTCCGCCGCGCCCGGTCATCACATCCGCCCCGCCCTTGCCCTCAAGCACGTTCGCGCCGTTGTTGCCGAATATTGTCTGGTCGAACTCGTTGCCGCTGAGGTTGATCGCACCCTTGCCGTGGTCATTGGTGGTGCGCAGCACCTCGATCTCGCTGCCGGCCGCGAGCGCATAGCTGACACTTGCCTTCACGACGTCCTCGCCGACGCCTCCCGCTCTTTCGAGCACCAATGTCAACGCGCTGTTCACCGTATAGGTATTGCCGGCCTGCATCGCCGCGCCGGTCACCGTCGCTGTGAGGACGTAGCTTCCGGTCAGGCTGCCGATCGCCGACGCTTCGAGCGTGTAGGTTCCGGCCACCGCCGCGCTGAATGACAGCGAGGAATCGAGTCCGATCCCGCTATCGTCGTCCGACTGAACGACCGCTCCGGCGGAAGAGAGAAGGCGAAGCGACGGATCCGCCAGGACCACACCGCCGAGCGATGCGATGTCGAGTTGGTCCAGGACAAAGGGCGTCACCGTGCTGACCCCCAGCATCTGGAAGGTGTAGGTCGTCCCCGTGACCATCGCGATGGACGTTCGGTCCACTTCCCCGACGGCACCGATGGTCGCGGTCGTCCTATAATCCACGTCCGCGCCGAACAGCGGCATGGTCTCGACCCACGCGGTGCCGGAAATCAGCGAATCCATGTAGGAGGCGAGCAACGCGTGCGCCTGTGCGTTCGGATGCACGTGATCGAAAAAGACCAGCTCCTTGTGCGCCAGCAGATTATTGGCGAGTTCGTCCAAGCTGAGGCCATTCAGCGCGGCAATCGTGGGGAGGCTCGCGTCGAATGCGCCGGTGACCGTCTCCCCCGAGGCGTTCACGAAATCCATGATCGGCACGTAAACAATCCCGTTCGGATCCAGTCCGCGATCGGCGAGCTGCTGCTGAAGCGCCGGGACGACCTGCGTCCGGATCAGCATGTCGAGATGGATCGAATAGTCGGTCGCGGCATCGCTGCGGAGCTGCTCGGTTGGGTCCAGCACGCCGTTGCCGTCTCGATCGTACCTTGGGATCGATCCGACGTCGGCCATCCCCGTGATCACGATGTTCCGCGCGCCGTCGCGAATCAGCTGGCCGACCTCCCACCGCAGGTCGTCGGCGACCTCCTGCAGCTGCGCGTAAGCGAGTATCTGTGGCACCGGGTCGCTGCCCGTCGGCGCAAGGTCGCGAACGTCATTGCCGCCAAAAGTGACGAGATAGAGGGCGTTGGGAGGAGCATCGCCATCGACCGCGTCGCGGAAGGCGTCCGTCTGTGCGTCGAGTTCCGGAACCGCCTCATCGCCCCGGATGACATGCGCGCCGCCGTAAGCGAAGTTGAGGTTGTTGCCGCTGGGGTCGCCCGCGAACGGGTCGATCGGAACGCCGAATACGGGATCCTCGTATCCGAACGGGAAGACCGGCTTGCTGACGAATCCGATTGCCTTGTTCGATACGAGGTCGGCGAAGGTGTAGCCGTTGCTGAACCGGCCCTGGAAATAACCCAGACTTGCGGTCGGCGCCCCTTCCGGAAGGTCGGTGAAGGGCAGCCCCCCATACCATTGCGCCAGTTTTAACGCGTTGCCTGCATCAACCAGGCTGTCTCCGAATACATACGCACCCGTGTACGCCACGACGCCCCTCCTCACTCGGGAACAGGGCGGCTCCATGCCGCCAAATCGCGCTCGTCACGCGGGCTTGCGAATGTTTGAGTGGCCCCTGTTGCCGGGCCCGCCGCGACTCGCGCTACACTCCCGCTAAACGGAAGCGTCGGTCGAAATCTCGTTAATTACAATAGGTTAATTGGTTAACAACAATTCACCGCGGCTCAGAATCGGCCGGCTGGAAGGTTCACCGGACCGACCAGCTCCTCGTGGCGAGCAATGGCGAAGCGGTCAGTCATCCCGGCGATAAAATCGCCGATCGTCCGGAGCTGGCCGGCGCGATCGGCCTCGACCTGCCACGCGGCCGGAAGCCACGACGGGTTCTCGCGATAGGCATGTGCGAGATTGGCAACGACGCGTTGCGCCTCCTTGCGCACCCGCTCGAGCTCGGGCGAGCCGTACAGGTGCTCGTAAAGGTGGCGCTTGAGCTCGCGTTCCTCGGCCGCGACTGCGTCCGAGAAGCCGACGAGCGAGCGCCCAGCGTGGCGGACGTCGTCGATCGTCTCGGCACCCGAGTCCCGCACCTTCCGCTCCGTCTCGGCGAGCACGTCCTCGACCATCGCTCCGATCATGTCCCGGACCAGCGCGCGCTGCCGCTTTTCCAGCGGGATGCCGGGATGCCGCTCCCCGATCGCATCCCACAGACGCCGGACGATCGACAGCTGCAGCAACGCGTCGAGATCGAGCAGCCCGGCTCTCAGGCCGTCGTCGATGTCGTGATTGTCGTAGGCGATGTCGTCGGAGATCGCGGCGACCTGCGCCTCCACGCTAGGCCAGGTCGAAAGCTCAAGGTCCCACTCGGCGTTCGCCTCGGCCATCGCCCAGGTCTGCTCGCGCAATGGCCCGTTGTGCTTCGCCAGACCCTCGAGCGCCTCCCAGCTGAGGTTGAGCCCGTCGAATCCGGGATAGGGGGTTTCGAGCCTGGTAACGATGCGGATGGCGTGGGCGTTATGGTCGAAGCCGCCGGCATCCGCGAGCGCGCTGTTGAGCGAGTCCTCGCCGGCGTGGCCGAACGGCGGGTGACCGAGGTCGTGGGCGAGCGCGAGCGCCTCCGTCAGATCTTCGTTGAGACCGAGCGCCCGGGCAATGGTCCGACCGATCTGAGCGACCTCGAGGCTATGGGTCAGGCGCACCCGGAAATGGTCGCCGTCCGGGGCGACGAACACCTGTGTCTTGTGCCTGAGCCGGCGGAAGGCGACCGAGTGGATGATCCGGTCGCGGTCGCGCTGGAAGATGTCGCGAGGACCCCGCGGCCCTGCGTCGGGTTCAGCATGCAGCCGGCCGCGCGAACGCGACGGACGTGCGGCAAGCGCTGCGGGGAGCTTCATTCCGTGCCGAGTGGCACAATCGTGTCGGAATCGGAATTGGTCCAGCGGAACGCGTCGATCCCGACCGTCTCGAGATCCTCGGCGAAGATTTGGGCGTCGGATGTGCCGCGGAACGGCCCGATCACCAGCCGCGACCGGTCGGAGCTCTTGGCAACGTAGCCCTTGATCCCGTCGAACAGGTCGCTGTTGCGCGATTTCATCCTGCGGAACTCGCCCTGCAGCGCATTCGCATTCGGTCCGCTCGCGAGCTGCAGCCAGATTTTGCTCGGCTTGACAGCAGCCGACGGTGCCGGAGCGACCGCCTTCCGCTGCACCGGCGCGGAATAAGCGACCTGGACCTGCGGCGGCGAAGGTGGAGCGACGGCAGCCGGCGGCACTCTCAAATAGTCATCGACGTCTGCGAGCCGGTCGGGCGCCTGCGGCGCCGCATACGCATAGGCCGGGCCGCTCGGATCGGGGAAGATCCCCAGGTTGACCGCGGCCGCCTTCTGGCCAGCGGGCAGTCCCGGGAGGCGTTGCAGGAAGGGCGACACGCGCGACCAGCTTCCGGGCATGGCCGCGTCGATCGCGACCATCGCGCCATTGCTGTCACCAGTCAGCGCGAGGACGAAGGCGCGGCAGCGCGCCGAAGCCGCGTCGCCGCGCGCCTGAAGCGGCGCGAGCGTCCGAAGCGCGTTCGTCTTGTCTCCGCTGATGGCGAGGCTCAGCGCCAGCCTTCGGCGCGCTTCGTCGCCGTCCGGGCCGCCGAGCGCGGCGCGATAGTCGGACTGCGCCTGCGCCTGCTGGCCGAGCAAATCATAGGCGAGCCCGCGGTCGGCACCGAAGGTCGCGACCGGCGCTCCGAGCTGCTGCGCCCTGGCGAAATAGGGGAGCGCCGCCTGCGGCTCGCCATTGGCGACCGACA
Organism: Sphingomicrobium sp.; assembly: GCA_036375515.1. Lineage (GTDB taxonomy): Bacteria > Pseudomonadota > Alphaproteobacteria > Sphingomonadales > Sphingomonadaceae > Sphingomicrobium. The sequence continues at coordinate 4,434 of DASURT010000046.1, read as the reverse complement.
CGGCGCCCATGCCGGCTTGCGGCAAGGGACTGCGCGGATTCACTTCGTCGGCGCGGGCGAAGAAGCCGGCCGCGGCCTGCGTGTCGCCAAGCGCGAGGGCGGACTTGCCGGCGCCGATCAGCGAGCCGAAGTCCTTGGGGTCGGAGGCCAGCGTGCGCACGTAGCGCGCCAGAGCGGCCGCGGGAGTCTCCGCGTAAGGGGAATAGCTCGTTTGCGCCGAAACCGGGGCCGCGACCGTCGTTGCTGCGCCGGCACAGGCCAGCAGCATGGCAACAAGGCGCACTCGTGGCATGAAAATTCCCCGCATCATCCTCCCCGTGGTGCAGAGAATCTTGCCGGAAGCTTTCTGCCTAGAGGCTTTACGGTGAGCTGTGCCCTCAGGGCGGTGAGGCGGGCGAAAAGCCGCGAAATCCACGCAGAATTAAGTCGCTCCCCCATCAAGGGGTTGGGGATACAACTGACTACTGGTTGTTCTGGCGGTTCAGAAAGCGCGGGATGTCGATCGGCTGGTAGCCGGTCTCGTCCTCGTCGATCTGCGCCTTCGGCGCTCCGCGCGCAATGTTGGACATGCGCTCGAACAAGGTGCCTCCGGCCGCGGTCGAAGCCTGGTCGCCGGCGTCCTCGTCCTCGGGCGGAGCGATCGGGGCCGAGGTGACCGGCGTCGTCAGGATGTCGTCGGCGTCGAGGAGCAGCTCGTCGCCGTCCTGCTCTTCGATCAGGCTCGGCTCCTCGCCCTGTTCCGCGACAGGCTCGGCGACAGCGGCCGGCTGGACGACCGAAGCCGGCTGGCGCGCGGGGAAGGTGAACACCTTGCCGGGCTGCGGCTGGACGACCGCGTCGGCCTCGATGCCGGTCGCGACGACCGACACTCGGATCTTGCCTCCGAGATCGTTGTTGAACGCCGAGCCCCAGATGATGTTGGCGTCGGGATCGACCAGCTCCTTGATGTGGCTCGCGGCCTCGTCGACCTCCATCAGGCGCATGTCCTCACCGCCGGTGATCGAGATGATCACCCCCTTGGCGCCCTTCATCGAAACGCCGTCGAGCAGCGGGTTGGAGATCGCCTTCTCGGCGGCCTCGATGGCGCGATTGTCGCCGTCGGCCTCGCCCGTGCCCATCATCGCCTTCCCCATCTCGCTCATCACCGAGCGAACGTCGGCGAAGTCGAGGTTGATGAGGCCCGGCATGACCATCAGGTCGGTGATTCCGCGGACGCCCTGCTGAAGCACCTCGTCGGCCATCTCGAAGGCCTCCTTGAAGGTCGTCTCCGAATTGGCGAGGCGGAACAGATTCTGGTTGGGGATCACGATCAACGTATCGACGTGCTGCTGCAGCTCCTGGATTCCGGCATCGGCCGAGCGCGAGCGGCGGGCGCCTTCGAACGCGAACGGCTTCGTCACCACGCCAACCGTCAGGATGCCCTTGTCGCGCGCGGCCTTGGCGATCACGGGCGCGGCGCCGGTGCCGGTGCCGCCGCCCATTCCGGCCGCGATGAAGCACATGTGCGCACCGTCGAGCGACTGGACGATCTCGTCCAGAGTCTCCTCCGCCGCGGCCCGGCCGATCTCCGGCCGCGAGCCCGCCCCGAGCCCCTGGGTGATCTTCAGGCCCAGCTGGATCCGACGGTCGGCGAGCGAGGCGTTGAGCGACTGGGCGTCGGTGTTAGCGACGATGAAGTCGACGCCCTGCACGTCGGCGCGCATCATGTTGGCGATCGCGTTGCCGCCCGCGCCGCCGACTCCGATCACGCTGATCCGCGGACGTAGTTCGTCGACTTCCGGCCGGATGAAATCGATGCTCATGACCAAATTCCCCCCAAAAGCAGCAACGCGTTGAGCCTACACGATGAATCTTTGAATCATCGCGAGTCGCATGCCAAGCGAAAAAGTTAACGCCGGCGACGAAACTGGGGAAAAAGTGACGTGAAAGACTCACTTCCGCGGCATTTCGGCCGCAATGCTCGCCATGCCCCCGGCGTGGCTCCGCGCTCCGTTACAGCCAGAAGGCCGCCGAAGGCTCGTCGGACGTGGCGACAAGGAGGGTCGCGACCAGCCGATCGCCGAGCCAGACTTCGCGGCGGCCCGAGTTCTTCATCCCCCGGGCAGCCGCAATGGCTTCCTGGTCGTCCGAGGCGCTGATCCACTCGACGTCAACGATATGGTTGGCCCGATCGAGCCGATAAATCCGATAGGTATTCGGCATGGCGCAGGATTAGCATGATGCGCGGGCGTAACGAACGCGCGGACGATCGTTTCGGCTGAGTACTCAAGCGGAATGTCGTAACCGGTTCCGGCTCGGTCCGGATTAACCTTAACGGGTTAATCGAGGTCCATCGGCTGGATGCGCGGCATGCCGATAATCCACCAGATGCCGCCGACCAGGGCGATGCCGGCCGTCAGCAGGAACGCGATGTCATAGAGGCCGGTGACGTCGATGATCATGCCCGTCACCACCGGCATGATGATCCCCGACAGGTTGCCGGTCGCGTTCTGAATGCCGATGAAGCTGCCCGAAGCGCGCGGGCCGGCAAAGATCTGGGCAACAGCATATAAATTGACCCCACCCGTCGCGCTGGCGGCGCCGACGACCATCAGCCACAGCGCGATCATCTCGCTCGAGCGGGCCGTCATCAACCCGACGACCCCGACGGCCGAGACCATCCCGCCAGCCACCATCGTCCAGCGGCGGTATTGCGCCTCGTCACGTCCCGAAGCGGTCCAGCGGTCCGAGGACCAGCCGACAAGAAAGGCGCTGGCCGCCTGCGCGAGGAAGCCAAGCGTCGCCAGGTAAGTCATGTGCTGGATCGTCAGCCCTCGCGACTGGACGAGGTACAGCGGAAGCCAGGTGACGACGAAATAGAGTCCATAGGTGGCGCAGAAATGCGCGATGCCCATCGACCACAAAGGCCATTGGCCAAGCAGGCGCGCGACCGCGACTCGGCTCTCGCCGGACCTGTCGGAAAAGTTCGGGAGGCGGCGCGCGACGGACAGCCAGGGGATGACCCAGAGCAGCGTAAGGGCGCCGAACAGGACGAACATCGGCCGCCAACCGTGATAGGCGACGATCAGACCCCCGGCGAGGGTGCCGACGACCGGACCGAGTGCGATTCCCATCGCGACGATACTGTTCGCCATCCCGCGACGATGCGGCTCGACGTGGCGCGCGATGACTTTCGACGCACCGGGAAAGGTGATGCTCTCGCCCAGCCCAAGGAACAAACGAAACACGACCAGGGCCGCCAACGAGCCTGCGAATCCCATGAGGATGGTGCTCACCGCCCATAAGGCGATGCCGGCGGCGAGCAGGCGATAGACGCACCAGCGGTCGCAGGCCCAGCCGAGAAAATACTGGACCGGGGCATAAATCCAGAAGAACGCCGAAACCGCGAGCCCGAACTGGGTGGCGTTGAGCCCGAGCTCCGGCTTGAGGAGGGGCGCGGCGATCGCGATCGCGCCCCGGTCGATGTAGTTTAGAAGGACCGCGAGGCCGAGCAGCGCGACCAGCGCGGCCGTCGGAGCCCGGACGTGTCCCGCACTGATTGTTGCCATGGGGCGCCCCTCCCCGTCCGCAACAAGGACTACCACGGTCGAGGCGGCTCTAGAACCCGCCCCTCATCGCCGCGATGAGGCGGCCCACAACCCCGCCTGACGATTTCCGCGGACCGACGGGAATCGCGATGTCGCGCAGGTCCCCGCGCCCGGATGCGGCGAGCAAGGCGAGCCCGACGAGCGTCGAGAAAGCCGGTCCGCTGTGCGCGTCGGGAAGCCCGGTCAGCTGTTTCGGACGGCCGACGCGCACCGCACGCCCAAGCACGCCTTGCATATAGTCGGCGATGTTCTTGAGCTCCGCGCCCCCGCCGGTCAGCACCACCTGCCGTCCGACGGGGCCGGTGAACCCCAGCCCTTTGAGCGAGGCGTCGACTTCGTTGGTGAGTTCCTCGACCCGCTGGCGGATCACCATCATCAGCTGGGCGCGCGTGATCTTCAGCGGCTCCGCGCCCTGCTCGGCTCCGATCTGCGCGGCCTCGATCATTTCGTGATTGTCGCGCGGGCTGGTCATCGCGGAGCCGTAGAAACATTTGAGCCGCTCGGCGTCGCGCCGCTGAACGGCGAACGCGCAGGCGATGTCGTTGGTGATGTCGCGCGCGCCGAGCCCGATCGAGCGCAGGCCGACGAGCATTCCGCCGTAGTGCACCGAGACATTCGTCACGTCGGCCCCAAGCTCGACCAGCGCCACGCCGAGGTCGCGCTCCTCCTCGCTGAGGCAGGCGAGCGCGGCGGCCACGGGCGAAGCGACGATCGCCCTGACCCCGAGGTGCGCCGAGCGGATCACCGTGTCGATATTCCGCAACGGCGCCGGGTCGGCGGCAATGACATGGATGTCGACCCCGAGCCGATTGGCATGAAGGCCGATCGGCTGCTGGACGCCCTGGGC